>NZ_JBHWIJ010000118.1:15629-23778 GCF_042732255.1 Kitasatospora sp. NPDC059803
GGGGGCGTCGCGCCCGTGAGTGCCGCGCGCGTCTGGCGTGGCGGGCGGTCACAGGACCCCGGGGCGCTCGCCCCCGGGGAGCGGCCCCGCCGGAGGAAGTCCGGCGGGGCCGCAGGGGTGTCGCGGTGGGGCTCAGCGGGTCACCAGTCGCCGCCGCCGAAGTCGCCGCCGCCACCGAAGTCCCCGCCACCGAAGCCGCCGCCGTCGCCGAAGCCACCGCTGAAGTCGGAGGAGTTGAAGTCGGCGCCGGTGAAGTCGCCGCCCTCGTGCTGGTCCTGGTAGCCCTGGTCCATCATCGGCGCCGCGGCGTAGGCCGGGCTGCTGATCATCGAGCCGAGCATGGTGCCGACCAGCAGGCCCGGCAGCAGGCCGCCGCCGAATCCGCCGAAGTAGCCGCCCGCCCAGGGGGCGTAGGCCGGGCCGGCGTTCCAGTACGGCTGCGGGCCGTGCTCGGTCTCGACGGTGCGGATGGCCGGGTCGAGGCCGGCGGCCAGCCGGTCCGCGTCGGACCGGCAGACCGGGACGGTGCGGGCGGCGCCGTCGGCCGGGGCCCAGTCGACGTCCTTGACCGAGGGGCCGTGGCGCGGGTCGAAGAAGCACGGGGGACGGCGCTCGGGCACCGGGCGCTTCTCCCGCCGGGCGGCCAGGGTGGCCAGCGCGAACCGGCCGTCCTCCAGCGCCTCGGTGACCGGCTTGACGTCGTCCGGCCGCTTGGCCTCGTCCATCAGCCGCTTGGCCTTCTCGTACGAGTCCAGGGCGTGGGTGTAGTCGGTGCGCTGGGTGTCGTCGGCGTCGGTCGCGGCCGGGTTGAAGTCGAGCCGGTCCAGTTCCTCGCCGAAGGCGGTGATGTCCTCGTCGACCACCCGGCGCAGCTGCTCCAGCTCGGCCCGGGCCTGCTCCTCCTTGCGCGCCTTGGCGCGGCGGAAGAGGAGGAAGACGCCGGCGCCGGCCAGCGCGAGCAGCACGACCGGGATGACCACCCAGGCGATCGAGGTGCTGTGGTTCACCCCGGTGCCCTTGGCCTGCGGGGCGGCGCTGTCGACGAACTCGTTCAGGGTGGCGTCGATGTCGCCGTTGTGGGAGCGGAAGGCGGCGCCGGCGATCCGCTCGGCGCTGCCCTTCGCCATCGCGCCGAGGTCGGCCTTGGCCGCGAACTGGTCACCGCGCCAGACCGCGTAGGCGCCGTCGATGCCGACCTTGGTGCGCAGGTCGTTGAAGACGGTCCGCTCGCCGTAGGGGGCGCTGGCCGGGACGACCGCGACGAAGATCGGCTTGTCGGCCTTCTTGATCTTCTCGGTCAGGGCGTCGGCCTGGCTCTGGCTGAATCGGCTGGTCATCGCCGGGTCGACGTAGACCCGGCCCTGCTTCAGGGTGGAGGCCGCGTCGTCCAGCCCGCCCGCGGCCGAGGCCGTCGGTGCGAGCAGGAGCAGCAGCCCCAGCAGCGCCGCCACCAGGGCAAGCGGCCCGGCGCCCCGGGAACGTCGTGCAAGGGTTCTCATGCCCTCGACGCTACCCTGACGGGCGTCAAGGCACGGCATACCCTTCGCATACTGGTAGTGACAAGATTCCCCGCCGACCGCCGGGGCCGCACCCCTCCTCGGGGATGATGTTTCCCCCACTCGCCCCTGACGCGGGCGGTGCGCGGGAACCGCGGCCGGCGCCCGGACGTACGTCCCGGCGGGCCCAGGGTGTTCCGGGCGGTGCGCCGACCGTACCGCGCGGACGGGCATAGTGGTCCCGGACCGCTGGTCCCATTACCTGTTCTTGACCCATCTCCCGATCGGAGCACCCGGTGATCATCGGCCTCGTCACCGCCGTGGCGGCATCCGCCTGCTACGGCACCGGCTCAGTCCTCCAGGCCGTCGGATCCCGCCGCTCCGCGCGCGAGGAGGCCGCCAAGGGCGCCTCCGGCGCCACCACCGAGCACGGCGGGCCGAGCCTGTCCTCCACCGCGAAGGCTGCCGTCACCTGGGAGTTCATCGTCGGCACGGTGCTCGACCTGATCGGCTTCGGGCTGGGCGCGCTGGCCGCGCGGCTGCTGCCGCTGTTCCTCTCGCAGACCATCATCAGCGCCAACCTGGTGATCACCGCGGTGCTGAGCATCAAGCTGCTCGGCATCCGGCTCAAGCAGTTGGAGTGGGCCTCGATCGGCGTGCTCTGCTCGGCGCTGGTGCTGCTGGCCGTCTCGGCGGGCCCGGAGGGCGGCCACCACGCGTCGATGGCCTTCCACTGGGGCCTGCTGCTGGTCACCACCGTGCTGCTGGTCGGCGGCGGCCTGCTGGTGCGGCGGATGGGCTCCAAGGGCGCGATCGTCGCCGGTCTGCTCTCCGGCCTGGGCTTCGGCGCGCTGGGCGTCGGCGTGCGCATCCTGAACGGCATCGACCCGTTCGACCTCGCCAAGCTGCTCTCCGACCCGGCGCTGTACGCGATCCTGGTCGGCGGCATCGGCGGCATGTACGTGCACACCGTGGCGCTGCAGATCGGCTCGGTGAACGGCGCGACGGCAGCGCTGGTGGTCGGAGAGACGGTGCTGCCCGGCGCGATCGGCGTGCTCTGGCTCGGCGACTCCTCCAAGTCCGGCCTGGGCTGGCTCGGCGTGGTCGGCTTCCTGCTCGCGGTGGTGTCCGCGGTCGGGGTCGCCTACTTCGGCCAGGACACCCACGGCTCCCCCGGCGAGGCGGCGGCCGACCAGCCGGAACTCGCCAAGCACTGAGCTCCCCGGCCCCCGCTCCCTGCCCCTGCTGTCAGCCCCCGCTGCGGACCCGCGGCACCCGCTGGCAGCGGGGGCAGAAGTAGCTGGAGCGGTTCATCCAGGCGGCCCGCCGGATCGGGGTGCCGCAGCGCCGGCAGGGCTCGTGCTCGCGGCCGTACGCATCGAGGTCGCGGGAGAAGTAGCCGCTCTCGCCGTTCACGTTGACGTACAGGCTGTCGAAGCTGGTGCCGCCGACGGCGAGCGCCGCCGTCATCACCTCGCGGGCGTTCGCCAGCAGTTCGGCGGCCTGCGGGCGGGTGAGCGTCGCGGTCGGGCGGTCGTAGTGCAGCCGGGAGCGCCAGAGCGCCTCGTCGGCGTAGATGTTGCCGACCCCGCTGATCAGCGTCTGGTCGAGCAGCGCCCGCTTCACGGTGGTGCGCTTGGCCCGCAGCGCGGCCGCGAAGGCGGCGTCGTCGAAGCGCGGGTCGAGCGGGTCGCGGGCGATGTGCGCGATGGAGAGCGGCGTGCCCTCCGGGTCGCCGTCCTCGGCCTCCTCGACCGCGAGGGCGCCGAAGGTCCGCTGGTCGACGAAGCGCAGTTCGCGGCCGCCGTCGGCGAACCGCAGCCGCACCCGCAGGTGCGTCTCGTCGGGTACGGACGGGTCCTGGACGAGGAGTTGGCCGCTCATGCCGAGGTGGCCGATCAGCGAGAAGCCCGCGCCGGACCCCGCCAGCGGCACCCACAGGTACTTGCCGCGCCGCTGCGCGGTGCCGAGGGTGGTGCCGGTCAGCCGGGCGGTGAAGTCGGCGGCGCCGGCGGGCTGGCGGCGCACCGCGCGCGGGTGCAGCACCTGGACGTCGGCGACGGTCCGCCCGGCGACCCAGTTCGCCAGACCGCGGCGGACGACCTCGACCTCGGGAAGTTCGGGCACGGGAACAGGCCTCCTGCGGAAGGGATCAGCAGGAGGAAGGCTACTGCTCCCTCACGCCCCGGCGGGCAGCCGGTCGGCGTACTTCTCCTTGATCGCCCGCCAGGCGCTCTCGGCGGCCTTCTGCTCGGCCTCCTTCTTCGAACGGCCGACGCCGCTGCCGAAGTCCTCGCCGGCCACCCGGGCCGCCGCGGTGAAGGTCTTCTCGTGGTCCGGACCGGACTCCATGACCACGTACTCGGGCACCCCGATGCCCACCGAGGCGGTGAGCTCCTGGAGGCTGGTCTTCCAGTCCAGGCCTGCGCCCAGCTGGGAGGACTCCTCGATCAGCGGGTCGAACAGCCGGTGGACGAACTCGGTGGCCGCGTCCAGACCCTGGTCCAGGTAGACGGCTCCGATCACGGCCTCGACCGTGTCGGCGAGGATCGACGACTTGTCGCGGCCGCCGGTGCCCTCCTCGCCCTTGCCGAGCCGGATGAACGTGCCGAGTTCCAGGCCCCGGCCGACGTCCGCGAGCGCGCGGGAGTTCACCACCGCGGCGCGCAGCTTGGCGAGCGTGCCCTCCGGCACGTCCGGGTGGACGCGGTAGAGGGTGTCGGTCACCACGAGGCCCAGCACCGAGTCGCCGAGGAACTCCAGGCGCTCGTTGGTGGGCAGGCCCCCGTTCTCGTACGCGTACGAGCGGTGGGTCAGGGCACGCACCAGAAGGGCGCGCTCGAGTGTGTACCCGAGGCGCCCTTCCAGGACGTCGTATTCGGTCGAAGCCGGCCCACCGGCCCTGCCACCGCCCAAAGAGGAACCCTTCGGGGCGGAGGACGCCTTGCGGGTGGAGTTACCGTCCGACATCGATCCGTGCACCCCGCCGATCAGACCGAGAGGACCTGGCGACGGTTGTACGTGCCGCAGCTCGGGCACGCGATGTGACCCAGCTTCGGCTCGTGGCAGCGGTCGCACGCCACGAGGGCCGGAACAACGGCCTTCCAGTTGGACCGACGGTGGCGCGTGTTGCTGCGCGACATCTTCCGCTTCGGAACAGCCACGGCTACTTCTCCTGGTTCTCGGCGAGACCCTCACGGGTGTCGCTGTTCTTGATCCCGTCACCCTCGTCGCCGGGGGCGGCGGAGAGTCCCTGCAGAGCCGCCCACCGGGGGTCGGCGGCGTCGTGGTGGTGCGTCGGGTCGTCGCTCAGGCGCGCTCCGCATTCGGAGCACAGGCCCAGGCAGTCTTCCTGGCACACCGGCTGCAGCGGCAGTGCGAGCACCACCGCGTCACGCAGCACCGGCTGGAGGTCGAAGAAGTCGCCCTCCAGACGGTAAGTATCTTCTTCCGAGTCCTCGTCGAGGTCCTCGGCCCCGGCGGTCCGGGCGCGGTGACGCTCGTCGGACTCCGGGTAGTAGTACAGCTCCTGGAAGTCGACGTCGAGGTCGTCCTCGACGGGCTCCAGGCACCGGGCGCACTCGCCCTCGACCTGGGCCTCGGCGGTGCCGGTGACCAGCACGCCCTCGACCACGGACTCCAGGCGGAGCTCCAGCCGGAGCTCGCTCTTCTCGGGGACGCCGATCACGTCGATGATCCCCAGGCCCGCGGGGGCCTCCAGGGTGCGGGACACCTTGCGCAGCGAGCCCGGGCGACGTCCCAGCTCGTGCGTGTCGAACACGAGGGGGTCGCGGTGGTCGAGGCGGTTCAAGGTGTCCTGACTTCCATGGGGAATCTTCGATCGCGGTGCCTCCGCACCAGCGGTGCGCGGGCAAGCCGACAGTCCGACACGAAAAGGCCGGAGTGGTCAGCCTACCGGAGTCTCCCGCCAGGCCCAACTTCGCTCCCGTCAGGAGCTTGCGCCGGGCCCGAGCGGAGCCGGCTCAGCGGCCGCCCAGCTCCCGGAGCCGGGTCATGTCGATCATGCTGGTGTCGAAGAAGCTGGTCTCGTCCAGGCCCGGCTGCTGCTGCTGTTGCTGTTGCTGTTGCGGCACGGCCGGCGGGGCGGCGGGCTGCTGCGGGTAGGTGTAGGCGTCGTACTGCTGCGCGCCGTAACCCGGCTGCTGCTGGTGCGGATAGCCGTAGTCCCCGTGCTGCTGCTGGGCCGCGTAGTCCGGCTGCTGCTGCGGGTAGCCGTCCGCGGTGCCCTGCTGCTGGTGCCCCCACTGGGCACCGTACGGGTCGCCTTGGCCGGCCGGGTCGTAGCCGCCGGCGTACACCTCGGCGTACTGCCCCTGCTGCTGCCCGCCCTGCTGCTGGGCGGCCGCGTACTGGTCGACGCCGGGGGCCTGCCAGCCCGCCGCGGCCGGGGTCTGCTCCGGCCAGGTCTGCTGCTGCGGGACGTCCTCGCGGTACCAGGCGATGTCGTCGCCGTTGGCGTCGCCGTCCGTGGCGAAGCCGGCGGCCACCGCCTCGGCCCGCTCCTTGGCCTGCTGCGCCTCGTCGGCGGCGGCCAGGTAGGCGCCCAGCTCGTCGATCGGCCGCTTGCCGAGCAGCTTGTCGCGGCCCTTGCCGACGGCCTCCAGGGTGGCGCTGAGGACGTTCTCCAGCGTGGCGAGCTTCGCATCGACGTACTCGTCGACCTCGGGGCTGGGGGTGATCCGCTGCGGCTGGAACTCCTCGCCGTCCGTCTCGCCGTCGAAGTCGGTCTCGAAGACGCTGGAGTCACCGCGCAGCTTGGTCCGGCCGCGGCCGACGGCGCCGAGCGTCTTGGTCAGCACGACCTCGAAGTTGGCGAGCTTGCTGTCCACGTAGTCGTCGGCCTCGGCGCGCTTGGCCTCGACCTCGCCACGGGCCTCGGCGAGGATCCGGTCGGCCTCGGCCTGGGCCCGGCGGACCACCTCGGTGTCCGAGATCAGCGAGCCGCGCTCGGCGTGTGCACCCTGGATGATCCGGTCGGCCTCGGCCTGGGCCCCGGCCACCACCTGCTCGTGGTCGGCCATCATCGACTGGGCCTGGGCGAGTTCGGCGGGCAGCTCCGCCTTGAGGGCGTTGAGCAGGCCGACCAGCTCGGCCCGGTTCACCACGCAGGAGGCCGACATCGGCATCGAGCGGGCGTTCTCGACCGCCGCGACGATCTCGTCGACCTTGTTCTGCACGTCCACGGGGCTTCGTCTTTCCGTGTGCCGCCGACGGTCCGGCGGAGGCAGGCCCGACGCGGTGAACCTCACCGCAGGGGCAGGAATACAGACTGTACGGCCACCGCGCGGCGAGGTCACAACGCCCGAGCCGAACCGGTCGACCGGGCACCGGACAAGTCATGACGAACCGGCAGAAACGGACGGCCGCCCCGCGGCCACCGCCGCTCCCGCCTACTGCTGGGCCTTGCGCTCCGCGATCCGCTCGACCAGCCGCCGGTGCACCGTCTCCGGCAGCAGGTGGGAGACGTCCCCGCCGTACGAGGCGACCTCCTTGACCAGCGTCGAGGAGAGGAAGCTGTACGTCGGGGAGGTCGGCACGAACAGCGTCTCCACCCCGGACAGGCCGTGGTTCATCTGGGCCATCTGCAACTCGTAGTCGAAGTCGCTGACCGCGCGCAGGCCCTTGATGATCGCGGGGATCCCGCGCTCCCGGCAGAAGTCCACCAGCAGGCCGTGGTACGACTCGACCACCACGTTCCCGAAGTCCGCGGTGACCTCCTCGATCAGGCCGATCCGCTCCTCGACGCTGAACATGCCCTGCTTGTTGCGGTTGATCAGGACCGTGATGTGCACGACGTCGTACAGCTTCGAGGCCCGCCCGATGATGTCGAGATGACCGTTGGTGATCGGGTCGAACGAACCGGGACAGACGGCGCGGCGCATGGCGTGGGTGCTCCCTCGGGGGGTGACGGCTGCTGCGGGCCTCGGCCCGCTACTCGTGCTGGCTGGTCTCGGCGGCGGCGCGACCGTACCAGAGCGTGCCCTCGCCGTAGCGGCGCGAGCGCAGCACCTCGAAGCCCTCGGGCCAGCCGAACTCGCCGCCACGGGTGCTGCGCTCCACGGTGACGAGTGCGTCCTCCGCGAGCCAGCCCCCGGCCAGGAGTGTGATCAGCATCTCGCGCAGCTCGTCGTCCGTCACGGCGTACGGCGGATCGAGGAAGACCAGGTCGTACGGGGTCTGCGGGGGCGGGCCCGCGAGCACCTGCTCGGCCCTGGTGGCCTTCACCTCCACGCCGGGCAGGCCGATCGTGCGGACGTTCTCCCGGATCACCCGGGCCGCTTGGCCGTCCGCCTCGACCAGCAGGACGTGCTCGGCGCCGCGCGACAGCGCCTCCAGGCCGACCGCGCCCGATCCGCCGAACAGGTCGAGCATCCGGGCCCCGTGCAGGGTGCCGCGCAGCGCCTCCAGGGTGGAGAACATCGCCTCACGGGCCTTGTCGGAGGTCGGGCGGGTGCCCCGGCCTGGCGGTACGGCCAGCCGGCGGCCGCCGGCCAGCCCGGCGATCACGCGGGTCATGGTGGGGGAAGGTCCTTTCGTCGCTGCCCGACCACGCTATACGGGTCGAGGCCCCCCCGACGGATCGGTGGGGCCTCGGGGTCACGGCTCAGCTCGCCCCGGAGACCGTCCCAGCC
>NZ_JBHWIJ010000119.1:0-23485 GCF_042732255.1 Kitasatospora sp. NPDC059803
CCCCACTAACAGCCCCCGGGGGGGGGGGGGGGCCAGGCCCTCCACCCCCCCCCCCCGCCCGCCGGCGGCGAATCAGCAGGCGGCTACTGCGCCTGCCCGGACTGCCCGGCCGGCGGCACCGGCTGCGCGTACGGGTTGTCCGGCACGGGCTGCGCCGGCGGAGCGTACGGCGCACCCTGCGGCGCGGCGCCCTGCGGCGGGACGGGCTGGCCGTACGGCGCCGCCTGCGGGGCGTTGGGGTCGTACGGCGCCGGCTGCGGGGCCGGCTGCTGGTTCTTGGCGTTGCCGCGCTCGACGATCGCCTTCACGGAGCTGGCGATCAGCGCGATCGGGAGGATGAACGCCTTGAGGAAGATTTCGTACCGGCCGCCTTCGAAGACGAACGCGAGGTAGTAGGCGTACCCCAGGAATCCGAGGCCGGCGAGGACGTTGAGGATTCGCCAGCCGACCTTCAGGCCGCTACCGGGATTGACCGCTCCGAGGACCAGCATGGCGGCACCGCTGATCGCGAGCGCGACGACGTACCAGGAGAAAAGCGGCTCGGCGCTGAAATTGAGATTGTTCAAGGGGGGATTCCTGTGGGACGGGGGATAAGACGGTGAAGCCTTTGGGGCGACAGCGCAGGTTACCGGAGGCGGCCGACATTCGGCGTCGCCTTTTCATCACGGAGTCGTCGCACCCCGACGGAACGGCAATTGACGGGGTGGGAAATGACTGACTATGAGGTGCTGCGGGTCTTTTGCGGCCCCGGCGGCGAGTGCGGGAACGCACTCGCCGTGGTGCGGGAGGGCGGGCCTCAGCGGGTGGGGGGCGTGGGCTCGGCGTAGGCGCGGGCGCGCGCGACCGGCGGGCCGACCAGGGTGGTCACCTTCGGCGCGGGCGCGGCCCCGGACGCGGGCACCGGCATCCGGACCCGCGGCCGCCGGTCGCGCAGCAGCCGCCGCAGGCCGGGGACGAGGGCCAGGTGGGTGATGGCCACCCCGATCACGGCGAGCAGTATGTGGTCGACGTTGAGGACGTGCCCGGGCGTCCAGGAGGAGAGGAACTCCAGGCCGGTCGCCAGCAGGGCGGAGGCGCCGGTGGTGCGTAGGAAGGACGGCAGCCAGGGGGCCCGCAGCCGGCCGCCGGCCAGCGGGAGCAGCACGCCGAGCGGGGCCAGCAGGAGGAATTCGCCGACCACCTGCCAGCCGGTGGAGGAGCGGAGGGAGGCCAGCGGCGTCAGGTTGGTGTCGTACACCCAGGGAACCGGCAGCGGCCTCAGCACCACCAGCCAGAGGACGAGGGCCAGGTGGCAGGTCAGGCCCGCCAGTCCGGCTGTTCGAAGGGGACGGTGGACGGCCGCCGCCGGCCGGTTCCTGGTCCGTGCGCCGGAACGCTCGTCGCGTGTCCTGGTGCCATCTCGCTGCACGGGGGGAAGGACGTGGGCCGGTGGCGCGGTGGTTCCCCCCGGGCGTGAACATTCCGGGGCGCGCCCCCGGTCGCCCCGCCGCCCCGGGGCCGAACGGCGGGGCGACAGGCAGACAGGCAGACGGACGACGGGCAGGCGGGGCTACCGGCAGGGTGCCGCGGTCGGCACCGCGCCGAACACGTTGTCGGCCGGCGGGGTGGCGGGCACCACCGTGGGCGACGGGCTCGGGCTCACACCGGCCTTGGCGGCGCCGCGGGCCGGCGGGGTCGGCGTGGGCGCCGACGGCGTGGCCAGGGCGGTCGGTATGTGCGGGGCGGTCGGGCAGGCCGTCCGGCTGGCCGGGGCGCCCGCGTCCACCGGGACGGCGGTCGGCCGGATGCCGCAGCCGGAGGCGAGCGCGAGCAGCAGCAGGGCGCCGGCGGTGCGGCGCAGGGCGGTGCGGGTGGGGGCGGTCACGTGGCGTCCTTGTCCTGGGCGGAGTCGCCGACGGGGCCGTCACCGGTCTCGCCCTCGTTCGGCGGAGGCGGCGGGGCCAGCGGCAGCGTCAGCGTGAACACCGCCCCGACCTCCCCGTTCGCCGCCGTGATCGTGCCCCCGTGGATCTGTGCGTTGGCCATCGCGATCGACAGCCCCAGGCCGCTGCCCTCCGAGCGGGCCCGTCCCCGGTCCGCCTTGTAGAACCGGTCGAAGACGTGCGGCAGCACGTCCTCGGGGATGCCCGGGCCGCTGTCGGAGACCTCGATGACGACCGAGCCCGCGGTCTGCCGGACCTTGACCCGCACCGGGGAGCCGCCGTGCTTGAGCGCGTTGCCGATCAGGTTGGCGAAGACCACGTCGAGCCGGCGCGGGTCGACCACGGCCAGGATGCCGCGCGGGGCGTCCAGTTCGACGGCGTCGTACCAGGCCCGGCCGTCGATGCAGGACATGATCAGGTCGGCCATGTCCACCTCGTCGGCGACGAGCTTGGCGGTGCCGGCGTCGAAGCGGGTCACCTCCATCAGGTTCTCCACCAGGTCGGACAGCCGCCGCGTCTCGCTGACCACGAGCCGTACGGCCGGCGCGATCATCGGGTCCAGCGACTCGGCCTCGTCCTCCAGGATGTCGGTGACGGCGGTCATCGCGGTCAGCGGCGTGCGCAGCTCGTGCGACATGTCGGCGACGAACCGCCGGCTCTGCGCCTCGCGCGCGCTCAGCTCCTCGACCTGCTCGTGCAGCGACTCCGCGGCCCGGTTGAACGTCCTCGCCAGGTCCGCGAGTTCGTCCCCGCCCTCGACCTCCAGCCGGGTGTCCAGGTGTCCCTGGCCGAGCCGTCGGGCGGCGTCGCCGAGCCGCTTGACCGGCCGCAGCACGGTCGACGAGGCGGCCTGGGCGAGCAGCGCCGAGCCGATCAGAGCGAGCAGCGTGGCGATGGCCAGCGACCAGCCCAGCGTGTTGAGGTCCTTGCGTTCGTTCTCCAGCGACTTGAACATGTACGCCGTCGGGCCGGTCGGCACCACCTTGGTGCCGCCGATCAGGAACGGCTGGCCCGCCAGGTTCTGCCGCTGCCAGTACAGGTGGTACGGGTACGGGTTGTTCTCGGTGACCTCGCGCTGCCGGGCGACGGTGGACTGCAGCGCCGCCGGGACGTCGGCCAGCGTGAACTGCCCCGGGTCGGAGGAGGCCGTGCACTCCGGGTGCGCCGGGTCGGCCACGACCACGTCGTAACTCAGCCCGGAGCTGGCGACGGTGGACGCGAGCGCGGTCAGGTCCGGGCAGCTCGCGTTCAGCGGCAGCTCGGAGACGTTGCGGCTGAGCGAGACCCGGAAGTCGTTGAGCGCGGTGTCCTGGGCGCGCTTGAGCACCGCGTCGCGGTTCAGCCAGTAGGCGATGCCGGAGGCCGAGACGGCGGCGAGCAGCGCGACCGCCGCGAACACCGCGATCAGCCGTACCCGCAGGGAGCGCAGCCTGCGCCACGGGCCCGCGGCGAAGCGGCGGGCCGTCGTCTGATGATCAGTCACAAGAGCCTGTCGTCGTACGGAAGTTCAGGGGGTTCAGGAATTTCGGGCGGCCCAGGCGGATCGGGCGGGCGGCAAACAGGAGGACGGGAAGCAGGAGGACGGCAGGCAGGAGGACGGGAGCGGAACTCAGGCCGGCGGGTCCAGCCGGTAGCCCACCCCGCGGACGGTGCGGATCAGGGTCGGCGCGGACGGCACGTCCTCGACCTTCGCCCGCAGCCGCTGCACGCAGGCGTCCACCAGACGGGAGTCACCCAGGTAGTCGTGCTCCCAGACCAGCCGCAGCAGCTGCTGGCGGGAGAGCGCCTGGCCGGGGCGGCGGCTGAGTTCCAGGAGCAGCCGCAGCTCGGTCGGGGTGAGCTGGAGGTCCTGCCCGTCCTTGGTGACGGTCATCGCCGCCCGGTCGATCACCACGGTGCCGTACGCGGAGGAGTCGGAGCTCTCCCGCTCGCCGCGCCGCAGCACGGCCCGGATCCGGGCGTCCAGGACCCGCGGCTGCACCGGCTTGACCACGTAGTCGTCGGCGCCGGACTCCAGGCCGACCACCACGTCGATGTCGTCCGAACGGGCGGTCAGCAGGATGATCGGCAGCTGGTCGGTGCGGCGGATGCGGCGGCAGACTTCGAAGCCGTCGATTCCGGGCAGCATGACGTCCAGCACGATCAGGTCGGGCCGCTGCTCCTTGAAGAGCCTCAGACCGTCCTCGCCGGAGGCGGCGGTGGCCACACGGTGGCCCTGGCGGGTGAGGGCGAGTTCGAGGCCGGTCCGGATGGCGTCGTCGTCCTCGATCAGAAGGAGGAAAGGCACGGCCCCATTTTGGCCCACTCGAAGCGTCGAATCACCCCCAGGACCGGTCACCGACCGTATGGGAACCGGAAGGAGCACTACCGGCGTCCGGTACGGAGGGAGGCGGACCGGGACGAAAGGCCCGCCCCTGTGACACCCCTGTGACAGTCGGCGGACAGCGTCATCACAACCGGCGGGCAAGATTTTCCATGTCGCCGCAGGACAGCGGGCCAACCCGGCCGGCTGGAAGGCGGCAACAGGAACCGCTCGTACCGACCCAGGGGGCGCACGATGAACGCCATGCTTCAGACCCGGACCAACCCGGCTGTCCGCACCGCGCGTTCGTCAGCCACCGCCCCGCGGACCCGGTACGAGGTCAGGACCGACGAGAACTCCGGTGCCGTGACCGTACGGGGGTGCGCGCACAGCACCGGTGGAAACCCTGTCGCCCGCCGGGTGAGCGGCGGCGCCAGGACGGGGGAGCTGTTCGGGATCGGCCGGGTGGGGAACGCGGCCGACTCCGGCAACACCCTCACGCTGCGGGGGATCCTCCCCGTCCGCGTCGAGGGCAAGGACGCTCCGGCGGGGAACCGGGGCGTCGGCGGGAACGGTCTGCGGACGGTCGGCTCGGGGGAGTCGGCCGGCCGCGAGGCCGCCGGTGCGACGCTGCTGCAGCTGAACCCGGCGGCGGCCCGCACCACCGAGGCGGGACGGGCGGACGCGCAGGGGGAGCACCCGGCCGTCGCGGAGGACCACATCACGGAGTTCACCGCGTACGTGCGTGAGCGCCGCGCCTCCCTGTACGCCACGGCGTACCACCTCACCGGTGACCGCTACGAGGCCGAGGACCTGCTGCAGAGCGCGCTCTTCAGCACCTACCGGGCCTGGGGCCGGATCACCGACAAGGCCGCGGTCGGCGGGTACCTCCGCCGCACCATGACCAACCTGCACATCTCTGCCTGGCGGCGCCGCAAGGTCAACGAGTACCCGACCGAGGAGCTGCCGGAGACGGCCGGCGACACCGACGCGATGGGCGGCACCGAGCTGCGCACCGTGCTCTGGCAGGCGCTGGCGAAGCTTCCGGAGAACCAGCGCACCATGCTGGTGCTGCGGTACTACGAGGGCAAGACCGACCCGGAGATCGCCGACGTGCTGGGGATCAGCGTCGGCACGGTCAAGAGCAGCATCTGGCGGGCGCTGCGCCGGCTGCGCGAGGACGAGCACCTGAACAAGTCGGGCGACACCGTCCGGGCGTTCGGCGAGCTGGTCGCCTGACGCGGACGCGGGTGACGCGAAGGAGTGGAACTCCCGTCGGGGGACGGGTAGCGGACGGTCGCGGTGCGTGGACGCCGGCTCGGGGGAGCGGTGAACACGGGGAGCCCGACGGCCGTTCGGGGAAGGCGACGGGCCCGGTGCGGGGGAGACGCACCGGGCCCGTCGTTCTTCGTGTCTTCGTTCCGCGTCGAGCCCCCGCCCGGAGCCGGCCCACCCGAACGGAGGACGGCCCCAACGGAGGACGGCTCAAACGGAGCACGGCCCCAACGGAGGGCGGCTCAGACGGAGGACAGCTCCCGCCGCCCGGCCGCGGCACGGATCCGGCGCTCGGCCTCGGCCCCGGCGCACGGGTGGGAGCCCAGGGTGACCTGCCGCCCGACGATGGAGCGCTCGGCGCGCATCAGCCGCCAGCCGCGGCGCAGCAGCACCGGCAGCGACTTGCGGCCCTCCCGGACGTCCCGGCGCAGCCGGCGCCAGGCCGTGGTGAGCGCGCCGTTGCGCAGGCACAGGGCATCGCCGAGCAGGCCCTCGGCGGCGCACTCGGCGGTGATCTCGGCGGCGAAGATGCCCTCGGCGATGAACGCGGGGGCGCCGTCCAGCTCCAGGGCGCGGGTGGCGATCCGGCCGTTGTCCGGGATCGAGTACACCGGGACGTCGGCGCGGCCGGTCTCGTAGAGGCTGCGGATCGCGGCGACCGCCTGGTCGCGGTGCCAGGCGAGCGGGGAGTCCCAGTCGACCGCGCCGTCGGGCAGCAGCGGCAGGGTGGGGTCGTCCCCGTCCTTGTAGAAGTCGTCCAGTTGCAGGACCGGCAGCCCGCTGCGCTCGGCGAGCGAGGACTTCCCGGAGCCGGAGGGGCCGGACAGCAGGACGACCCGGGCGTGGGTCGTCGGCACAGGATTCAGCGGGTCGTCACTCACGGGACACCAGTCTGACGCATCCGGGCCCGATGCCGAAACCCGTCGGATCACACCTTCTGCGGGCCCCGCGGATCGGCGAGCCGGAGGACGGCGGCGAAACGGCGTCGAAACGGCACGGAAAGGCGACGGACCCGCGCCAGGGGGGGAGAGGCGCGGGTCCGTCCAATGACCGTCCGGGCCCTGGGGGGGAGAGGGCACTGGGGACGGCCAGTCTGTGGAGTTGTTACTCGGTGGTCGACGGGGCGGTCAGATCCCCATCGGGTGCCAGACCGTCTTCGTCTCCAGGAACGAGAGTAGCCGGTCGGTACCGGGCGCATTGGTCCAGTCCTGGGCGAACGGGTCCAGCTCCGGACGGACCACCCTCTTCAGGGTATCCGCGGCGGCCGCTTCCAGCGCCTGCGGCGCGCCGGGGCCGTCGGCGGCGATCGCGCCGGTGAGGTCCACCGCGTTGACGTCCTGGTGCGAGGCCAGGGTGGGCGCGATGTCGGCGGTCCTGCCCGAGATGATGTTGACCACGCCGCCGGGGACGTCCGAGGTGGCGAGCACCTCGCCCAGCGACAGGGCCGGCAGCGGGGCGTCCGCGGCGGCCGCGACCACGACCGTGTTGCCGGTGGCGATCGCCGGGGCGATCACCGAGACCAGGCCGAGCAGCGAGTGCCCGTACCCGGCCTGCGGGGCGACGATCCCGACCACGCCGGTCGGCTCCGGGGTGGAGAGGTTGAAGAAGGGGCCGGCGACCGGGTTGGCGCCGCCCGCGATCTGGGCGACCTTGTCCGTCCAGCCCGCGTACCAGATCCAGCGGTCGATCGCGGCGTCCACCAGCGCGGCGGCCTTCTTCGGGCCGATGCCCTCGGCGGCCGAGACCTCGGCGGCGAACTGCTCGCGGCGGCCCTGCAGCATCTCGGCCACCCGGTACAGCACCTGGCCGCGGTTGTACGCGGTGGTGCCGGCCCAGCCCTTGACCGCCGCGCGGGCGGCCAGGACGGCGTCGCGGGCGTCCTTGCGGGTGCCCAGCGGAGCGTTGGCGAGCCACTGGCCCTTGGCGTCCGTCACCTCGTACACCCGCCCGCTCTCGGAGCGCGGGAACTTCCCGCCGACGTACAGCTTGTAGGTCTTGAGGACGTCAAGACGCGTCGCGACATCAGACATCGAGGTAGGCCTCCAGACCGTGGCGGCCACCCTCGCGGCCGTAACCCGACTCCTTGTAGCCGCCGAACGGCGAGGTCGGGTCGAACTTGTTGAAGGTGTTGGCCCAGACCACGCCGGCCTTGAGCCGGCTCGCCGTCCACAGGATGCGCGAGCCCTTCTCCGTCCAGATGCCGGCGGAGAGGCCGTACGGGGTGTTGTTGGCCTTCGCGACCGCCTCGTCGGGGGTGCGGAAGGTCAGCACCGACAGGACCGGGCCGAAGATCTCCTCCTGGGCGATCCGGTGGGCCTGGCTGACGCCGGTGAACAGGGTCGGCTTGAACCAGAAGCCGGTGCCCGGGAGTTCGCACTCGGGCGACCAGCGGTCCGCGCCCTCGGCCTCGCCGGCGTCGGTCAGCTCGGTGATCCGGGCCAGCTGGGCGGCGGAGTTGATGGCGCCGATGTCGGTGTTCTTGTCCAGCGGGTCGCCGACCCGCAGGGTGGACATCCGGCGCTTCAGGGCGTCCAGCAGCTCGTCCTGGATCGACTCCTGGACCAGCAGGCGCGAGCCCGCGCAGCAGACGTGGCCCTGGTTGAAGAAGATGCCGTTGACGATGCCCTCGACCGCCTGGTCGATCGGCGCGTCGTCGAAGACGATGTTCGCGGCCTTGCCGCCCAGCTCCAGCGACAGCTTCTTGCGGCTGCCGGCCAGCTGCCTGGCGATCGCCTTGCCGACCGGGGTGGAGCCGGTGAAGGCGACCTTGTTGACGTCCGGGTGCGCGGTGAGCGCGGCGCCGGTGCGGCCGTCGCCGGTGACGATGTTGACGACGCCCTTCGGCAGACCGGCCTGGCGGCAGATCTCGGCGAAGCGCAGGGCCGTCAGCGGGGTGGTCTCGGCCGGCTTGAGGACGACGGTGTTGCCGGTCGCCAGGGCGGGCGCGATCTTCCACGCCAGCATCATCAGCGGGAAGTTCCACGGGATGACCTGGCCGGCCACGCCCAGCGGGCGCGGGTTCGGGCCGAAGCCCGCGTAGTCCAGCTTGTCCGCCCAGCCGGCGTAGTAGAAGAACCACGCGGCGACGGTCGGGATGTCGAAGTCGCGGGTCTCGCGGATCGGCTTGCCGTTGTCGATCGACTCCAGGACGGCCAGCTCGCGGCTGCGCTCCTGGATGATCCGGGCGATCCGGAACAGGTACTTGCCGCGCTCGCTGCCCGGCAGCGCCGACCAGTCGGCGAAGGCCTTGCGGGCGGCGGCGACCGCGCGGTCCACGTCCTCGTCGGTGCCCTGGGCGAACTCGGCGAGCACCTGCTCGGTGGCCGGGTTGACCGTCTTCAGGGCCTCGCTGCCGGAGGAGTCGACGAACTCGCCGCCGATGAAGTGGCCGTAGGAGGTGGCGATGTCGCCCGCGGCGGCGGGGGACTCCGGGGCCGGGGCGTAGGCGAAGAGGCCGGAGGCCTTCGCGGGCTCCTCGATGTTCTTCTTCTTGGCCATGGTGATCAGTCCACCGTCACGTAGTCGGGGCCGGAGTAGCGTCCGGTGGTGAGCTTCTGGCGCTGCATCAGCAGGTCGTTGAGCAGGCTGGAGGCGCCGAAGCGGAACCAGTGCGGGCTCAGCCAGTCGTCGCCGAGGGTCTCGTTGACCATCACCAGGTACTTCATGGCGTCCTTGGTGGTCTTGATCCCACCGGCGGGCTTCACGCCGACCTGGACGCCGGTCTGCGCCTTGAAGTCGCGGACCGCCTCCAGCATCAGCAGGGTGACCGGCGGGGTCGCGTTGACGGCGACCTTGCCGGTGGAGGTCTTGATGAAGTCGGCGCCGGCCAGCATCGCCAGCCAGGAGACGCGGCGCACGTTGTCGTACGTCTGCAGCTCGCCGGTCTCGAAGATCACCTTGAGGTGGGCGCTGGTGCCGTCCGGGCGCTTGCACGCCTCCTTGACGGCGACGATCTCGTTGAAGACGTCGTAGTAGCGGCCGGAGAGGAAGGCTCCCCGGTCGATCACCATGTCGATCTCGTCGGCGCCCGCGGCGACCGCGTCGGCGGTGTCGGCGAGCTTCACCGGGAGGGCGGCGCGGCCGGCCGGGAAGGCGGTGGCCACCGAGGCGACCTGGATGTCGGTGCCCCGCAGGGCGTCCTTCGCGGTGGCGACCATGTCCGGGTAGACGCAGATGGCGGCGACGCGGGGGGTGGTCGGGTCGGTCGGGTCGGGGGTCCTGCCCTTGGCGCACAGGGCGCGCACCTTGCCGACCGTGTCCGCGCCTTCCAGCGTGGTCAGGTCGATCATCGAGATCGACAGGTCGATGGCGTACGCCTTCGCCGTGGTCTTGATCGAGCGGGTACCGAGGGTGGCGGCACGCGCCTCAAGGCCGACCTGGTCGACGCCGGGCAGGCCGTGCAGGAAGCGGCGGAGCGAGGCCTCGGACGCCGCAACGTCCTGAAGGCCGCTGCCCGCAACGCCGAGGGCATTGGCTGCAACAGTGGACATAGTCACCAGAGCAGCATATCTACGCGCGTAGTCGACCGCTAGGGGGCCTGCCTTTCGTGGCCGGACCGAGACCTCGGGGGAGGCGGAGGGGCGGCAGGGGGCGTGTACACGCGGGAGGCGCGGCGACCGGCGACCGGGTGGTCCGGGGGCGGCATTCGATGCCGGACCGAGACCTCTCCGTGGGGGGCATGGGGCAGAATCGACGGCATGACCGATTCCCACGGCAAGCCCCGCAAGGGTTCCGCCGCCCCCGACGGGGATCCCGCGTACGCGGACCGCGTGTACCGCTCTGTCCCCGGTGTGATCTCCGGAGTGCTGCTGCTGGCCGTCGCCGCCTGGCTGATCGGCGACGCGGTGCTGAACGGGACGGGGAAGACGCCGTACGTCTCGCTCGCGGCGGTACCGCTGTTCGCCTTCCCGGTGATCGCCTACACGCTGCGCCCGGCGGTGCTGGCGGACAGCAGCCGGCTGCTGGTGCGCAACCCGTGGCGGACCATCACCGCGCCGTGGGCCTCGGTGGACGCGCTGCGCGCGGGGTACTCGGTCGAGCTGCTGGCCGGGGGCAAGAAGTACCAGGTGTGGGCGGTGCCGGTGTCGCTGCGGCAGCGCAAGCGGGCGACCCGGGCCCAGCAGCGCGGCGGCGCCGAGCACGCCTCCCGGATGGGGATGGTGTTCGGTCGCCAGACCAACCCGGTGGTGCAGGGCTCGCCCGACCCGACCCGCGCCTGGTCCGACCAGGTGACCAACGTGCTCCAGGAGATGGCCGAGCGCAACGCCCGCCGCCCCGACGCGGCCGGCCCGGTCGAGGTGGCGTGGTGCTGGTGGGTGATCGCGCCGACGCTGGCCGGCCTGGCCGCGCTGATCACGGTGATCGCGGTCTGAGCCGAAGCACGCGAGGGGCCCGCCGGTACGCGACCGGCGGGCCCCTTCTCGTACGGGCGGGCGTCAGACGGCGATGCCCGCGGCCTCGGCCAGGTCGCGCTTGACCGCTTCGAGCAGCTCGGCGGCCCGCTCGCGGGTGGCGGTGAGGTCGGCGGCGGTGGCGACCGGGAGGACGACCTCCAGGTAGCACTTGAGCTTGGGCTCGGTGCCGGACGGGCGGACCACGATGCGGGCCGAGCGGACGGCCTCGCCGGCCAGGTAGTAGCGCAGGCCATCGGTGGGCGGCAGCTCGGCGGAGCCCGCCGACAGGTCGTCCGCACGGGTGACCCGGAGGCCGGCCAGGACGGTCGGCGGCTGCTCGCGCAGCCGGCGCATGGCGTCGGCGATCAGCGAGAGGTCCTGCACGCGGACGGACAGCTGGTCGGTGGCGTGCAGGCCGTGCTCCAGCGCCAGGTCGTCCAGCAGGTCGGTCAGGGTGCGGCCGGACGTCTTGAGGGTGGCGGCCAGTTCGGCGACGAGCAGGGCGGCGGTGATGCCGTCCTTGTCCCGGACGCCCTGCGGGTCGACGCAGTAGCCGAGCGCCTCCTCGTAGCCGTAGCGCAGGCCCTCGGCGCGGGAGAGCCACTTGAAGCCGGTCAGCGTCTCGGCGTAGCCCAGGCCGGCGGCCTCGGCGATCCGGCCCAGCAGGGTGGCGGAGACGATGGTGGTGGCGAAGACGCCCTCGGCCTTCTTGGCGACCAGGGCCGCGCCGAGCAGCGCGCCGACCTCGTCGCCGCGCAGCATCCGCCAGCCGGAGGTGCCGTTGCCGCTGCCGGCCGCGTTGGCGAGGACCGGGACGGCCACCGCGCAGCGGTCGGCGTCCGGGTCGTTGGCGATCACGATGTCGGGGCCGACCGAGGCGGCGGTGCGGAAGGCGAGGTCCATCGCCCCCGGCTCCTCCGGGTTGGGGAAGGCCACGGTCGGGAAGTCCGGGTCGGGCTCGGCCTGCTCGGCGACGACGGTGGGCGCCGGGAAGCCGGCCCGGCGGAAGGCGGCGACCAGGGTGTCGCGGCCGACGCCGTGCATCGGGGTGTAGACGACGTCGAGGTTGCGCGGGCTGTGCTCGTCGACGATCGAGACGGCCCGGGCCAGGTAGGCCTCGATGACGTCCTCGCCGAGCACCTCCCAGCCGTCCTCGGCGCGCGGGACGTCGTGGAGCGAACTGATCGCGTCGATCTCGGCGGCGATCCCGGCGTCGGCTGGCGGGACGATCTGCGAGCCGTCGCCCAGGTAGACCTTGTAGCCGTTGTCCTGCGGCGGGTTGTGGCTGGCGGTCACGGTGACGCCGGCGGCCGCGCCCAGGTGGCGGACGGCGAAGGCGAGCACCGGGGTCGGCAGCGGGCGCGGCAGCAGCGCGGCGCGCAGGCCGGCGCCGACCACCACGGCGGCGGTGTCCCGGGCGAAGTCGTAGGACTTGTGGCGGGCGTCGTAGCCGATCACGACCAGGTCGCCCAGGTTCTGCTGCTTGACGTAGGCGACCAGGCCGGCGGCGGCCCGGATCACCACGGCGCGGTTCATCCGCATCGGGCCCGCGCCCAGTTCGCCGCGCAGGCCGGCGGTGCCGAACTGGAGCCGGTCGGCGAAGCGCTCGGCGAGGTCCGACCAGGCGAGCTTGCCGTCCGTCTCGGCCGCCGGGTCCTCGGCCCGGGCGAGCAGGGCCGTCAGCTCCTCGCGGGTCTGCGGGTCGGGGTCCTCGGCCAGCCACGTTCGGGCCCGGGCGAGGAGGTCGGTGGTGGTTGCCTGCGTCATGGCTGCCTGCTCCATCGGGAAGTGCGTCGGTTGGTCGGCCGGAGGGTTCCGCAAAGAAGGGGTGGGCACATGCGGACGGGGCCCGCGGGGCGTGATCAGGGGATCACGGCCGCCCGAGGGCCCCGTCGCTCATGATTGTGCGCCTAGGCCCTGTCCGCCCGCCAAGACCGGCCGGACAGGGCCTGGCCGGGCGTCAGATCCGCTCAAGGACCTTCGCGAGCAGCTCGCCCATGCGCTCGGCGGAGGCCTTGCCGGCCTCCAGCACCTCGGCGTGGTTGAGCGGCTCGCCGGTGATGCCGGCGGCCAGGTTGGTGACCAGCGAGATGCCGAGCACCTCGGAGCCGGCCTCGCGGGCGGCGATGGCCTCCAGGGTGGTGGACATGCCGACCAGCTCGCCGCCGATCACCCGGGCCATGTTGACCTCGGCCGGGGTCTCGTAGTGCGGGCCGCGGAACTGGACGTAGACGGCCTCGTCCAGGCTCGGGTCCACCTCGTGGCAGAGCGCGCGCAGGCGCTTGGAGTACAGGTCGGTGAGGTCGACGAAGTTCGCGCCGACGATCGGGGAGTCCGCAGTCAGGTTGATGTGGTCGCTGATCAGGACCGGCTGGCCGGGGACCCAGCCCTCGCGCAGACCGCCGCAGCCGTTGGTCAGCACGATGATGCCGCAGCCGGCCGCGGCGGCGGTGCGCACGCCGTGGACGACGGTGGCCACGCCGTGGCCCTCGTAGTAGTGGTTGCGGCCGAGGAAGATCAGGGCGCGCTTGTCGCCGATCTTCACCGAGCGGATCGTGCCGGCGTGGCCGGCGACGGCGGGGGCGGGGAAGCCCGGGAGCTCGGTGACCGGGAACTCGGCCACGGTCTCGCCCAGGGCGTCGGCGGCCGGCACCCAGCCGGAGCCCATCACCAGGGCGACGTCGTGCCGCTCGGCACCGGTCAGCTCGCGCAGGCGCTCGGCGGCGGCCTGGGCGGCGGCGTAGGGGTCGGCGGAGACGACCGACTGAGGAGATGCGTTCACGGCTCCGAGGATAGACGGGATTCGACTACGCGCGTAGAAAATCCGGCGCGGCATGCCGGATCGTTACCCGGTTGACCCGAAAGCACAGCTCGGTGGCGCCTTTCGGGTGACGTCGCTCGTCGGTACGTACAAGTCGGTGCGGGGTCGGTGCGAGGTCGGTGCGGGGTCGAACCGCAGGCGGTGCGGGCCGGGCCCGGGTTCAGAGCCGCTTCGCGCTGCGCAGCCCCTTCGCGTACAGGCCGTTGTCGTCCAGCCGCGCGGTGCCGCCCTTGTCGCCGAAGGTCGGGCCGTCCGCCTCCTCCCGGCTGGAGATGTACCGGGGGTGGCCGTCGGTGTCCAGGCCCAGATAGATGCCGGTGTGGTCGAGCCGGGCGCCGGTGCGGGCGTCGATCTCGAAGAACACCAGGTCGCCGGGCTGGAGCGGGTCGATCGAGGCCGGCCGCAGGGTGGTGTCCGAGCCCGGCGCGGTGGTCAGCGGCAGCACCGGGACGCCCGGGCCGACCCGGGCCAGGCCGTTGGCGCTGCGCGGCAGGCCGGGGCCGGCCACGTCCTTGGAGAGCAGCGGGTAACCGGAGCGGTAGCCGTAGACCATCCGGACGTACCCGGAGCAGTCGAAGGCGCCGTAGCGCGTCTTGTCCGGCTGTTTGGCCACCTTGTCGGCGAACGTGTACGGAACGCCGAGGTAGTCGAGGAAGTCGGTCTGCTCCAGCCGCAGGTCGTTGCCCACCGAACCGTTCGGGTTGAGCGGGCCGAAGGAGGCGTCGCCCTTGAACCGCACGCCCTTGGCGTCCTTCTCCGGCGCCGCGCCGGCCAGGTACTGGGTGGCCGCCGCCAGCACGTCGTCCGCGGTGGAGCCGAGCGACTGCTGGAACCAGGTGCGGAACCAGCCCTCCTGCTCGGCGCCCGGCCGCCACGGCTGCGGCATCAGCCGGACCCAGGTGTCGGTCACCACGGTGGCCGTGGTGGTGCCCGGCTCGGCGAAGGTGCGGCTCGGGCCGGCCAGGACGGCGGTGCGGGCGCTGTCGGTCAGGGTGGCGACCACGCCGCCGCGGGCGTCCCGGACCACCGTGCGGTCGGGTCCGCCCAGCCGCTCGTAGCGGTACTCGGCGGCGGTGCCCTGGGCGGGGCTCGGCACGGCGGCGCTGGTGATCAGCGGCGCGCCGCCGCCCGGGTCCGACGGCCGGTCGTGGTCGCGGTCGCGCAGCTGGACGGTGAGGTAGCCGCTGGCGGCCAGCAGGGCCACGGCGAGGCCGCCGCTGAGCAGGGACTTGCGGGTGACGGGCATCGGGGGGTCTTCCTGGGGGTTCCTGCGGGGATTCCTGGCGGGGGTTCCTGAACGGGGGGATCAGGTGCCGGGCAGGGCGCCGAGCAGGACGCCGGCGGTGAGCACCACGTAGTTGGCGAGCGTCACCGTGCTGGTGGCCATCAGGGTGGCCGCCCTGGGCTGGCGGACCAGCTGGTAGGCGATCAGGCCGGGGACGATGAACCCGAGCGTCTGGTTGGCGTACAGGGTGGGCAGTTCGCGCTGGAGGACCAGCATCACGGTGGCCTGCAGCAGCACGCCGATCAGCACCACGGCGGCGAACAGCCGCTTGCCGTACAGGATCACCAGCTTCTGGACCACCCGGGTGGCGAGGTAGGTCAGCACCGTCACGCCGATCACGATGGCCACCCGCTGGAGGTCCTCGACCAGGGTGAGGGCCAGCCAGCCGGGGGTGATCATGCCGCCGGGGGAGAGGTTGGTGGTCAGGTAGCAGACGAGCGAGAAGACCAGGCCGAGCGCGATGCCGATGGCGGCGATCTCGGGGGTGAGCTCGGTGGGGATCACTGCTGGTCTCCGTGGTGGGGGGTGTGGTGGTGGGGCTCGAACCAGGAGTCGGGGAGCGGTTCGGGGTGGTGGACGGGCTGGTACGCGGAGTCGTACACCGGCTCGGGGTAGAGCGGTTCGGGCTCGTGGTACGGGAGTTCGGGGGCGTCGGGCGCGTCCGGGGCCTCGTCGGGGGCGAGCCGGGCCAGCTCCTCCAGGAACAGTTCGCCCTGGCCGTGGATGTTGCCGACGGCCACCAGCGAGGAGTCCGGCCCGAGTTCGGCCAGCAGTTCGGCGGTGAGCCGGGCCGGGTCGCGCCTGTCGCCGCCGAGGTCGACCACCCGGCCGGACCACCCGGCGGGGATGCCGTCCCGGGCGCTCCTGGTGGGGTGGCCGATCAGGAACACGGCGTCCGGGTCGAGCTCGGGCACGATCTGGCCCATCTGGCCGTTGCGCTCCACCCGGTCCGGGCGGCAGTTGATCACCACGTTGAGCGGGCGGTGGATCGCGCCCAGGCCCTCCAGCTGGCGGACGTTCATCAGCGTGGACTCGGGGTCGTTGGCGGCGAAGACGTTGGCGAAGCGCAGCCGCTTGCCGTCCTCGGTGCGGTAGCGCTCGACGGACAGCACGCCCGGGTCCGGCGGGGCCGCCCACATGCCCTGCAGCGCGGTCCGCCGCTCCACGCCGAGGAGTTCGGCGACGGCCAGGGCGATCGCCACGTTCTCCTTGAAGGTGAACCAGCTGAACCCGCGCAGCTCCTCGTCGGTGACCGACTCCGGGTCCACCACGATCAGTTCGCAGTCGCGGCGGGCCGCCTCCGCGCGCAGGATGTGCGCGCGCTCCTGCTCGGCGGTGACGCACACCCCGCCGACCGGCATCGAGCGGGACAGCGAGCGGGCGACGTCGTCCAGGGTCGGGCCCATCTCGGCGAGGTGGTCCTCGCGGACGTTGCACAGCACGCCGATGGTGGAGCGGATCAGCTTGGTCTGGTTGACCTCCTGGAGCGCCGGCATGACGGCCATGCACTCGATCACCAGGGCGTCCGGCCGGTAGGTGGCGGCGCGGCGGACGATGCCGATCTGCTCGACCACGTTGGCGATGCCGAACTTGCGGTAGACCGGCTCCTCGGTGGCGTCCGGATGGATGAACCGGGCCGCCGTGCCGGTGGTCTTGGCGACCGTCACCAGCCCGCCGCCGCGCAGCGCGCCCGCGCAGAGCCGGGTGATCGAGCTCTTGCCGCGGATGCCGTTGACCAGCACCCGGGTCGGGATCTGTTCCAGCGCGGCGAAGTGCCGGCGCTGCTCGACGATGCCGGCCACCAGCAGCACGGCGCAGCACACCAGCAGCACGACGTAGAGGAAGAGCACGGGAGGTCCTTCGGGCAGGGCTCAGCGGGCGTGCGCGGGCACGGGGACGGACGCGGGGGCGGCGGTGCGGCGGGGGCGGGCCGGTTCCTGACGGACCAGCTCCTGGCGGATCAGCTCCAGGCTCCGGGCGACGGCGCCGACCTCGTCATGGTGGACGGGGTAGAGCACCGTCCGGCGGTCCCCGGCGGCCAGCGCCTCGGCGCTCGCCGCGAGCCGGCGCAGCGGCAGGCCGACCGCGATGAACAGCCAGCCGAGGCAGAGCGCGGCCGCGGCCAGGCCGAGCATGCCGGCCAGCACGGCCCGCCGGTCGGCCCGGTTCTCGTCCAGGTGCAGCCAGGCCACCGGGTGGGCGGTGACCACCGACCAGCCCAGCTTGGCCACGCTGCCGTTGCCGCCGAGCGGGGCGGCGGCGAACAGCGCCGGGTCGCCGCCGCCGCGCAGCACCTCGGCGGCGGCCGACTTCCTCGCCTGGGCCAGCAGGGCCCTGGCGCGGCCCTCGGGCAGCTCGCCGAAGGAGCTGTAGCCCTCGTTGGCGGCGAGCACCCGCTGCCGGTCGTCGACCAGCCAGACCCGGCCGAGGCCGGGGCGGACCAGCAGCCCGCTGAGGAAGTCCGTCTTGAACTCGCCGATCAGCACGGGCCCGGGCGGCTCGGCGGCGCCCTCCGCCTCCGCGTCGGCGGGGGCGGAGGTGAGGGCCGCGCGGGCGGCGATCCGGGGCTCCCGGCCGGAGCTGTTGAGCAGCAGCACGCCGCTCGCGCCGAGGGCCTGCGGGCCGGTGCGGTGCGGGGCGTCGCCGGCGTGCGCGAGGACCTCGCCGTTCGCGCCGAGGACGTACAGCGCGCGGTAGCGGTCGTGCTCGGCGAGGGTGGCGCGCAGCAGGGCGTCGGCCTTGCCGACGGAGGCGCCGGCGAGTTCGGGGGCGAGCGAACGCAGGTCCGCGTAGCCCTCGTTGAGCGCCTGGCGGATCCGGTCGGCGGCGGTGTCGGTGCGGTCGCGCTGGCCCGCCACCACCTGGGTGGGGACCCGTACGGTCGGGTCGTTGCCGCCCAGGAACAGCAGCGGGCCGGACCAGCCGAGCACCAGGACGGCGCACAGCGCCAGCGGCAGCGCGGTGCCGGGGCGGCGCTTCGGCGCGGCGGGAGCCGGCGGGCGGGCCGGGTCGAGGAGTTGCAGCCGCAGCTCCTCCAGGGCGCGGGCGATCCGGCCGGCCTCCCTCCGCTTCGGGCCGCGGACCGGCAGGTCGAGCCGTTCGCCGCGGGTGAGCCGGCGGGACTCCAGGAACAGCCGCAGCAGCGGCCGCTGGAGGCTGCGGCTCAGGTACCACGCGAGCAGCAGGGCCAGGGCGAGCAGCGCGCCGGCGGCGGCCAGGCCGAGCGCGGGGTGGCGCAGGCTGCCGGGCTTGCCGTCGACGGTGCTGGTGGAGACCACGGTCAGGCCGAGCGGGGCGGCCGGGTCGTGCCCGCCCGCGGCGGCGACGGCGGCGTAGCCGGCGACCCGGCGCACGCCCTTGGCGTCCGGGCTGCCGGCCAGGCTGCCGGCGGCCGTCCCGCCGGGGGCCGGGCGCTCGCGGGCGGCGCGCTCCCGGGCGCCGGTGACCACGGCGCGGTCGGCCTCGGCGCCGAGTTCGGCGCCGGTGCTGTCCAGGACGGCGCCGGCGGCGTCGAGGACCTGGATGGTCTGTTCCTTGCGGGTCGCGATGCCGGGCAGCCGCAGGTTGTCGGAGGCGACCAGCAGGGCGCGGCCGTCGGTCTTGGTGGCGACCAGGGCGAAGGTGAGCAGCCGGGTGCCGGCGGCGGAGGGCACCAGGACGGGCGCGGGCGCGGTGTCGGTGACCCGGCTGAGGTCGAGGCCGGCCAGCGGCACGGTCTCGCCGCGGGCGGCGAGCAGCCTGCCGGTGTCGGGGCGGACCACCGCCGTGCCGCGCCACTTGTGGTACGCCTGGCCGAGCGCGGACAGCACCGCGGCCGGCTCGGCGGGCGCGGCGTCGTAGCGGGCGGCGGCCCGGCGCAGGTCGGTGGCGCTCTCGTGCAGCCCGGCGCGCAGCGAGGCCGCGGTGTCCTCGGCGGCGTACTGGTGGGACTCCCGGACGGCCTGCGGGGTGTCGTCGACGCGCAGCCCGCCGACGGCGAGCGCGGTGATGGCGGCGACGGCGAGCAGCAGCACCAGCAGCAGCGCGATGGGCGGGCGGATGCCTCCCAGCAGCGGCATGTCGGCCCGGCGGCGATAGCGGTGCTGTCGCGGCGGGTTGGGTGCCGTGCTCACGGGGCCTCGTTCTTCTCGGGGCTCGGCGCACCTGTCCCCGGGAGGTCCGCCGGCCTTCTCGTCGGTCAAGCACTGATCAAGAGTTGGTCAAGCCGGAACAGCGTACGAAGGAGATTTCGAAAAGTTGTCACGTTCCGGTGTCGATCGGATGCCGCTTAGGGATCTCTTTCCGCGAACCAGGCGTGGTGCGCGGCCCCGGGCGGCCCCCGGTGGTCCGCGGCGGGCGGCACGGTAGGTTCGACGGCCATGGAGACTCGGGGTTCGCGACGCCCGTTGCTGCTGTCGGCGGCGGTGCTGCTGGTGCTGGCGGCGCTCGCGGCGGTGCTGACGCTGGCCGTGCGCGGCTCCGACGAGCGGCCGTCGGCGGCGGGCGCTGCGGCGGGCGCCCCGGCGGGCCGGAGCGGACCGACCGGGCCCGCCCCGGTGGACCTGGCGGCCCTGGTCGACGGGTACACCGCCGGGTTCACCCCGGGCGGCCCGTACACCGCGCCGGACGCCGGGCAGCGCCGGGCGATCGCCGACGGCGTGCTCGGCGCGCTGGACGGGCAGGCCGAGCAGGCCGGGCGCTCGCTGGCGCGGGTCGGCTACCGGCTCACCGAGTTCACCGAGGCGGCGACCGGCCGCCGGGTGGCGGAGATCGCCGACGGCACGGACGCCGAGGGCCGTGGCTGGGGCCGGGTCTACCTGGACCTCTCGGCCCGGACGGGCTGGTCCGTGCAGGTGCCCCACCCGGTCTCGGACGCCCGTACCGAGGCGCTCGGGGTGGACCTCTTCCGGGCCGCGCCGGGCGGGGTGCTGGTGCTCGCCGGGGCGCACCGCCGGGCCGGGGCGGACGGCGCCTCGGACGTCGCGCACCGCGCCGACACGGTCTTCGCGGCGGTGGTCGAGGCGCTCACCGGGCGCGGCCTGCCCGGCATCCAGGTGCACGGCTTCGACGAGGGCAGCCTGCCCGGGCAGGACGCGGTGGTCTCCAGCGGCGCCGGCCAGCCGGGCCCGGCCGCCGAGCTGACCGCCACCCGGCGGGGGACGCCCGGGGAAGCGCCCAGACCCGCCTGGGGGGTGAGATGGGGGCCGAGCGGGGGCACCACCAACGTCGAGGGCCGGTTCGCGGCCGGGCTCGGCGTGCCGTGGCTGCACGTCGAGCTGGGCAACGGGCTGCGCACCGAGCCGGCCCGCCGCGCGGCGGTGGCCGGGGTGCTGGCGCAGACGGCCCGCGGCTGGGCCGCCGGCCAGGGCTAGCGGGCTAGCAGGGGCGGCGGCGCAGGTCCATCACGTAGTCGTGCGGGGCGCCGGCGCTCTCCGCGGCGTCGGCGACCAGGCCGAGGTAGCGGGCCGCGGGCAGGCCGCCCTCGTAGTCGTTGAGCACGTACGTCCAGACCGGGGTGTCGCCGTCCAGGGTCTGCGCGCGCAGTTTGATCTTGCGGTAGATGCCGAGCTGGACGCCCTCCCAGCGGTCCAGGCCCTCCTCGTCCATCGGCGCGACGTCGTACAGCGAGACGAAGACCTGGTCCTTCCCGTCCTCGACGACGGTGGCCAACGAGCCCTCCCAGCCGAGCTGTTCACCGCCGAAGGTGAGCCGCCAGCCGTCCAGCCACCCGGTGCCGCGCAGTGGTGAGTGCGGGGCGCGGCGGGTCATCTGCCGTGCATCGAGGTTGGTGGCATACGCGGCGTAAAGGGGCATGGGGGGAAGACTAGCCCGGTGGATGGACGGTCCGCGGCGACTGGGCGATCGCACAGAAGCCCGGACCCCGGCGTGGCGGCGTTCCCGGCGTGCGGGACAATGGTGCACGTGACTCGGATCGTGATCATCGGTGGCGGACCCGGCGGCTACGAGGCTGCGCTGGTGGCCGCGCAGCTCGGCGCGGAGGTGACCGTCGTCGACCGCGACGGTCTGGGCGGATCGGCGGTGCTCACCGACTGCGTGCCGTCGAAGACCCTGATCGCGACCGCGGAGGTGATGACCACCTTCGACAGCTCGTACGAGGAGCTGGGCATCACCGTCGCGCAGGACGAGGCCGCGGACGCGGCCAAGGTCATCGGCGTGGACCTGGGCAAGGTCAACCGCCGTGTGAAGCGGCTGGCGATCGCGCAGTCCCACGACATCACCCAGTCGGTCACCCGGGCCGGGGTCACCGTGCTGCGCGGCCGCGGCCGGCTCGGCGGCGGCGGGCAGGCGGTGGACGGCTCCCGCGAGGTGCTGGTGGACGCGCCGGACGGCACCGTCCAGTCGCTGCGCGCCGACGCGGTGCTGATCGCCACCGGCGCCCACCCCCGCGAGCTGCCGGACGCCCAGCCGGACGGCGAGCGGATCCTCACCTGGACCCAGGTGTACGACCTGGAGGAGCTGCCCCGCGAGCTGATCGTGGTTGGCTCCGGTGTGACCGGCGCGGAGTTCGCGGGTGCCTACCAGGCGCTCGGCTCCAAGGTCACCCTGGTCTCCTCGCGCGACCGGGTGCTGCCGGGCGAGGACCCGGACGCCGCCGAGGTGCTGGAGGACGTCTTCCGTCGCCGCGGCATGAACGTGATGGGCCGCTCGCGCGCCGAGAGCGTCAAGCGGATCGGCGACCGGGTCGAGGTGGCCCTCGCCGACGGCAAGGTGATCGAGGGCACGCACTGCCTGATGGCGGTCGGCTCGATCCCCAACACCGCGCAGATGGGCCTGGAGGAGGCCGGGGTCAAGCTCAACGACTGGGGCCAGATCCAGGTCGACCGGGTCTCCCGCACCAGCGCCCCGGGCGTCTACGCGGCCGGCGACTGCACCGGCGTCTTCATGCTCGCCTCGGTGGCGGCCATGCAGGGCCGGATCGCGATGTACCACGCGCTCGGCGACGCGGTGCAGCCGCTGAACCTGAAGACCGTCGCCTCCAACGTCTTCACCGACCCGGAGATCGCCACCGTCGGCTACACCGCGGCCGATGTGGAGTGCGGCAAGATGGACGCGGTCGTGGTCAAGCTGCCGCTGCGCGGCAACCCGCGGGCGAAGATGCAGGGCATCCGGGACGGCTTCGTGAAGCTGTTCTGCCGCCCGGGCACCGGCATCGTGGTGGGCGGCGTGGTCGTCGCCCCGCGGGCCAGCGAGCTCATCCACCCGATCGCGCTCGCGGTGGACGCCAATCTGACCGTCGAACAGGTGGCCAGCGCCTTCACCGTCTACCCGTCGGTCTCCGGCTCGACCGCCGAGGCCGCCCGGCAGCTGCACATCCGCAAGCGGGTCGAGAGCGAATCCTGAACCTCCGGCGCACAGTTGAGGGCGGCTGCCGATCGGCGGCCGCCTTTTGCGCAGGAGTGATCGTCACCCGGACGGCGGGCGCAGTCCCGGGCTGCTGACGGCGCGTATTGTACGGTCACGCGCCGCTCTTGCGTGAGCAATTCCAGCTACTAGCTGCAAACGCCTGAAAGCAGACGGTCACGCAGGTTACCGTCGGTTCTGTGTTTGCAGCAGAACGTCGCCAGTTGATCCTCGAAATGGTGCGCGCCAACGGAGCGGTCTCGCTCCGGGAGTTGGCCCGCGTCGTCCAGACCTCCGAAGTGACCGTGCGCCGCGACGTACGGGCACTGGAGGCAGAAGGGCTCCTCGACCGCCGGCACGGCGGCGCGGTGCTCCCCGGCGGCTTCAGCCGCGAACCCGGCTACCCGCAGAAGACCCACCTCTCCGCGGCGGAGAAGAGCGCCATCGCCGACCTCGCCGCCGGCCTGGTGGAGGAGGGGGACGCGGTGGTGGTCGGCGCCGGCACCACCACCCAGGAGCTGGCCCGCAGGCTGGCCAGGGTGCCCGGCCTCACCGTGGTCACCAACTCGCTGTTGGTCGCCCAGGCGCTGGCGCACGCCAACCGGGTGGAGGTGGTGATGACCGGCGGCACCCTGCGGGGTTCCAACTACGCGCTGGTCGGCAGCGGTGCCGAGCAGTCCCTGCACGGGCTGAGGGTCTCCAAGGCCTTCATCTCCGGCAGCGGGCTGACCGCCGAGCGGGGCCTGTCCACCGCCAACATGCTGTCCGCGAGCGTGGACCGGGCGCTGGTGCAGTCGGCCAACGAGGTCATCGTCCTCGCCGACCACACCAAGCTCGGCGCGGACTCCATGTTCCAGACCGTGCCCACCGAGAACATCACCCGGCTGGTCACGGACGAGCAGGCGACCGCCGACGACGGCACCGCCCGGCAACTCGACGCGATCGCCGACTGCGGGGTGCAGATCGACCTGGCGCCGCTCGGCGCTGCCCCCACCGGGGACGCCCCGGTGCACGGCACCGGCAGCGGGCCCGTCCACCAGACCCAGCCCGGCCCGCTGGCGCGCCGCCCCGCCCCGCCCCCCGGCGGCGCCCCGCTGCCCGGCCAGCGCCGGCCGGGCGGCCGCGCGCGGGCGGGGGGGGGGGGGG
>NZ_JBHWIJ010000120.1:0-4291 GCF_042732255.1 Kitasatospora sp. NPDC059803
GCTCGGCCCGGGCTGGGCCCGGGTTCGATCTGGGTTCGGTCTGGGTTCGGTCTGGCGTTCGGGGCGGCGCGGCCAGCGGCGGGTCCGGCGGACGCATAGGATTGCTCGACGTGACTGACTCCGGAAGCTCCGATTCCCGCAGCCCACTCGACACCGAGGCCTCGCCGCTCGACGCCGAGGTGTCCGGACGGCCGTCAGGCCGGTCGTCAGGTCAGCCGTCAGGCGAGGCGTCCGAGGGGACGCCCGAGTCGGTGTCCGAGACCGGGACGGTGCCCGAGGCCGGGACCGAGACGGTGTTCGAAGCCGCGACCGAGGCTGGGACCGAAGCCGAGACCGAAGCCGAGACCGCGCCGAGGGTCGGCCGGTCGGCGCCCGAGCCGCTCGACGGCGTCTGGGACGTCGTGGTGGTCGGTGCCGGACCGGCCGGAGCCTCGGCCGCGCACGCCGCCGCCGTCCAGGGCCGGCGGGTGCTGCTCCTCGACAAGGCCGAGCACCCCCGTTACAAGACCTGCGGCGGCGGCATCATCGGCCCGTCCCGGGACAGCCTGCCGCCCGACTTCCGGCTGCCGCTGCAGGACCGCGTGCACGCCGTCACCTTCGCCTACGACGGGCGGTTCACCCGGACGCGTCGGTCCCGGCGGATGCTGTTCGGCCTGGTCAACCGGGACGAGTTCGACCTGCGCCTGGTGCAGGCGGCCAAGCAGGCCGGGGCGGTGCTGGTCACCGGAGTGACCGTCACCGGCGTCGAGCAGCGCGGCGGTGAGCACCGGACGGCGCTGGTGACGGCCGCCGACGGGCGCACCTTCGAGGCGCGCGCGGTGGTCGGCGCGGACGGCAGCGCGAGCCGGATCGCCCGGCACGTCGGCGTCACCTTCGACCAGATCGACCTCGGCCTGGAGGCGGAGATCCCCGTCCCGCCGCAGGTCGCCGCGGACTGGTCGGGCCGGATCCACCTCGACTGGGGCCCGCTGCCCGGCAGTTACGGCTGGGTGTTCCCGAAGACCGAGTCGAGCAGCCTGACCGTCGGCGTCATCTCGGCGCGCGGTGACGGTGAGCGGACCAAGCAGTATCTCGCCGACTACATCCGGCGGTTGGGGCTGTCCGGCTTCACCCCGAGCGTGGAGTCCGGGCACCTGACCCGCTGCCGGGCCGAGGACTCGCCGCTCTCCCGCGGCCGGGTGCTGGTCGCCGGGGACGCGGCCGGACTGCTGGAGCCGTGGACCCGTGAGGGCATCTCGTACGCGCTGCGCTCGGGCCGGCTGGCCGGCGAGTGGGCGGTGAAGGTCGCGGAGGCGGGCAAGGCGGCGGACGTGCGGCGCGAGGCGCTGAACTACGCGTTTGCCATCAAGGCCGGGCTGGGCGTGGAGATGCGCGCCGGCAAGCAGCTGCTGGGCGCCTTCGAGCGGCGCCCGTACCTGTTCCACGCGGCGGTCTGCCTGGTGGCGCCGGCCTGGCGGGCCTTCGCCCGGACCACCCAGGGGCACACCACCTTCGCGCAGGTGCTCCGGCAGTACCGGGCGGCCAGGAAGCTGGCGGCGATGGCGTCCCGGTGACGGGAGGCCCTGGAAGCGGGTGCGGCCCTGGAGGCCCGTCGGGCACCTGGGGCACCTGAGGCGCGGGCCGGCGCTCCGTTGTTCGGGGAGCGCCGGCCCTTGCTGCCCCACCGGCCCAACGGGCCGTGTCCTCCGGCTATTTGAGCCCGGAGTCGAGTGCGTTGATGAGCGTGCCGGAGGGAGTGTCGCCGGACATCTCCCAGATCATGCCGCCGAGCAGGTTCTTCGACTTGAGGTAGGCCGTCTTCTGGGCGATCGACCAGGCGTCGTCGAAGGTCCACCACTGGCCGCCGGCTCCGGTGTAGCCGTACGTCGCAATGGACTTGGGGTCGTGGTACACGGTCAGGTTGGGGACGCCGGTGATGAGGTTGTTGTAGCCGCGGGTGCCGGCCTCCTCGCTGAACTGGCCCGGGGCCGCGCCGTTCGCGGACTGCCACACGCCGGAGGCGCCGCCGTCCGCCACGCCCTGCCAGCCGCGCCCGTAGAACGGGAAGCCGATGGTGAGCTTGCGCGGGTTGACCCCGGCGCCGAGGTAGGTCTGGACCGCCGCGTCCACGCTGAAGTGGAAGTTGTACGGGTCGTTCGGGTCGGCGTAGAGGTTGGCCTGGGGGCCGGTGCGGTTGGGCTCCCAGGAGTTGTCGCTGCCGGAGCCGTGGAAGTCGTAGCCCTGGACGTTGGCGATGTCCAGCGAGCTGAAGATCTTCGTGAGGTCCCAGCCCGCGGCGACCTTCGCCGGGTCGGCCGGGGTGAAGGCGGTGAGCAGCTTGTGCGAGCCGCCCAACGCGTCGAGCTGCTTGCGGAATTCGGCCAGCAGCAGGGTCAGGTTGCCCTTGTCGTTGGCGCTCCAGTGGTTGCCGGCGTGGCCGTCGGCGGAGCCGGGCCACTCCCAGTCGAGGTCGATGCCATCGAAGATCCCGGCCGCCACGCCGTCGCCGCCGGCGCCGTTGTAGACCGGCAGGTTGCCCTTGATCCACACGTCGAGGCAGGACTTGACGAACTTCTGGCGGGAGGCGTCGGTGGCGGCGACGTCCGAGAAGTACTTGGAGTACGTCCAGCCGCCGAGTGAGACGACCACCTTCAGGTTCGGGTACTTGGCCTTCAGCTTCTTCACCTGGTTGAGGTTGCCGCGGAGTTTGCCCCAGCCGTCGTCGGCCACGCCGTCCACCGACTGGTCGGCGCTCATCGGGCGGGCGTAGTCGGCGTCGGCGTCACCGGCGCCGGTGCCCTGGTCCGGGTCCTGCGGGTTGGCGGTGGTGCCCTTGGTGACGCCCGCCAGGCAGGTCAGGTTGACCGGATCGATGTTCTCGAAGGCGTAGTTGACGACGTCGAGCTTGGCCGCGCTGCCGGAGGTGTCGAGGTTCTTGACGAAGTACTGGCGGCCGTAGATGCCCCACTGGACGAAGTAGCCGACCCGGGCGTACTTTCCGGCGCCGACCAGGTCCGAGGTGGTGGCGGTGAGCGGGGCGGAGGCGGGCGAGGCGTTGTCGGCGGGGTCGCGGGCCTTCACGGTGAACGTGTAGGTGGTGGACGGGGACAGGCTGCCGACCGTCGCGGTCAGGGTGCCGCCGCCGACCGTCGCCACCAGCGTGCCGCCCTGGTAGACGTCGTACGCGGCGACCCTGACGTTGTCGGTCGCGGCGTTCCAGGCGAGCGTGACGTCCGACGAACTGACCGCCGTGGTGCGGAGGTTGGTCGGCGCGGTGGGCGGGACCGGGTCGGTCGACGGGTCGAAGGTGGCGGCGGTGACGGGCGCGCTGAGTGGTCCGGTGTTGCCGCGGCTGTCCTTGGCCCGGACGGTCAGCGTGTATGTGGTGGCCGGGGTGAGCCCGGTGAGCAAGGCGCTGGTGGTGGTGCTGGAGCCGACCGCGGTGGCGCCGTTGAGCACGTCGTAGGAGGCGACCGGGAAGTCCCCGCCGGTGGCGACCGGCCAGGTCAGGGCGAGCGTGTGCGCGGTGGACTCGGTGACCGCCGGGGTGCCCGGCGCGGACGGCGGGACGTCGGCGGTGCCGTCGCACTTGTCGCCGTTGACGCGGCAGTTGGTGGGGGTGGCGACCGGGCCGTTGCCGACGAACCAGAAGCTGTACGGCTCGGTGGTGCTGTGGGCGTTGACGGTGGCGTTGTAGAACGCGTTGGTCGCGGTGACGTGCTGGCCGTTGACGGTGGCGGTGCCGTTGTAGCTGTTGCCGATGGTGACGCCGGCCGGCAGGTCGAACTCCAGGGTCCAGCCGGTCACGGCGGTGGCGTTGTCGTTGTGGACGATGTAGGTGCCCTGCCACCAGGAGCCGTTGTTGGCGGTGGTGAAGGCGGCGGTGAGCTTTCCGGCGGCGTTCGCCGGGGCGGCCAGCGCGGTGAGCGCGGCGAGGGGCAGGAGCAGGACGGAGAGCAGTGCCAGCAGTCTGCTGCGCACGCGCGGGCGCCTGGCCCGGGATCGAGCGGACATGGTTCTCCCTGTGACTGTGGGGGTTGGACAGGGTGACGTAGAACCGCTGTGCTTGGTGCGTGTGCGATGGGTGCCCGCGCCGTGGGGAGGCGGGGCATGGGCACTGTAGGAGGACTGGACCAATGCGTCAACAGGTCTGTACCACTGGGGAGTTGGGGGATTCGTCGGGGTGGTGCGGGCCGGTCGGGGGCTGCGGGGGGGGGGGGGGGGGGTGTCCCCCGCCCCGCGGGGCGGGGGCGCTGCTGCGCCGCCGCCCGACGGTCATCTCGTGGCGGAGGCTGCTGGAGACGGCCCGCAC
>NZ_JBHWIJ010000120.1:4301-23405 GCF_042732255.1 Kitasatospora sp. NPDC059803
TAGAGGCTGTCGGTCGGCATGTCGATGACTTCGACGTTGAGCGGCTGGCTGCGCCCCCCCAAAAAAAACCACACAACCACCCCCCCCCCCCCCCCCCGTCAGCTCGTCCCCGAGCGGGCTGCGCAGGTACAGCACCGAGCGGCCGTGCCGGGCCCGGGTGACCAGGCCGGTGGCGGCGAGGACGGACAGGTGCTGGCTGACCGCGCCGGGGGTGACGCCCAGCCGGTAGGCGAGGTCGGTGGTGGAGGCGGGTTCGACGAGCAGGGCCAGCAGTCGGGCCTTCGGCGCGCCGACCAGCGCCTCCAGCGCCCGCGGCGGCACCGGCGTCCCCGGTCCGGCCATGCCCGCCTGGCCGCGCGCCGGGTAACTGATCTGCGGCGCACGCTCGTTGCTGATCATCGTGATCGCGCCGCGGGCGAAGAAGGTCGGGATGAGGACGAGGCCGCGGCCGTCCACGGCGGTCTCCGCGTCCCAGTCCGTCCATCGGCGGTTGATCGACAGGACGCCGTCCTCCCAGTGCAGCCGGTGGTCCAGGTCGGCGAAGAGCGCCGCTGCGCCGTGCTGGGAGAGCAGCCGGGCCCGGTAGACCAGGTCGGCGTCCAGGACCGCACGGGCCTGCGGCCACCAGGACGGCGCGAGGCAGACCTCCCAGTACTCCTCCAGCGCGTCGGCGATCCGCTGCAACAGCCGCGCCGGGTCGGCCAGTCCGGCGGCGAGCGCGGCGGGCAGGGGCCGCCCGTGCGGCAGGAAGACCTGCTCCAGTTCGGGGCGCAGCTGCTCCGGCGGCAGCGCGCGGACGGTGGCCAGCTCGGTGCGGAAGTCGGCGGCGGGCGAGGCCGGGCGGGGCGTCAGGAAGTCGGGGATCCAGCGGTTCCCGGCGATGAGTGACAGCAGCAGCGTGGAGTCCAGCCGTTCGAAGGCGGGCCGGAGCCGTTCGAAGGCCGGGGTCTGGAGCTGGTAGACCCCGGGGTGGGTCCACATGCGCAGGCTGAGCGAGGCCTCCTGGATCGGGGAGACGGCGAACCAGGTGGTGGCGAGGTCGGCCAGGCCGAGCGTGAAGCGGTGCACGGGGGGTGCTCTCCTGCGGCGCGGCGCATGGGTGCCGGGGCTGGGGCGCGTGGGGCGCTTGGTTTTAGCCAGAGCCTAAAGGAGTACCGGACCCGGGCCGTCCGGCGGTGTGATCAGCACATGACCACCACCTCGCCGGCGGAGACGTCCGGACCCGACCCCGCCATGCCCGGAGGCGCCGCCATCACGGCAAGCACGGCAAGCACGGCAAGCACCGCAGACACCGCAGACACCGCAGACACCGCAGACCCGCAGGCCGGCGGCGGGCTCGTCAGCGTCGTGCGACGGCGGCTGCACCCCGACCCGATGGTCCGGCGGCTGGCCGGGATCACTCTGGTCAACACGATCGGCAGCGGCCTGTCCCTGTCCGTCGCGGTGCTGTTCTTCACCCGGGTGCTCGGTCTGAGTGCCGCCCAGCTGGGGCTCGGGCTGACCGCCGCCGGCCTGTGCGGCGTCGTCGCGAGCGTGCCGGCCGGGCGGGCCGCCGACCGTTGGGGAGCCCGGCCGGTGCTGGTCGTGCTGGTCGCAGTGCAGGCGGTCGGCACCGCCGGGTACACGCTCGTGCACAGCTATCCGGCCTTCGTGGTGCTGGCCTGCGGGGTCGCGGCCGTCGACCGCGGGTCCGCCGCCGTGCGGAACGCGCTCTACGCCGAGGTGCTGCCGTCCGACCGCCGGGTGGCGGGCCGGGCCTACCTGCGGGTGGTGACCAACGTGGGCATCTGCCTGGGGACGGCCGTCGGCGCGATCGCGCTCCAGGTGGACACCAAACCGTCCTATCTGACGGCGATTCTGGCCGACGCCGCTTCCTTCGTGGTCGTCGCCGTGCTGTTCCACCGCCTCCCCGCCCACCGCCTCCCTGCCCCCGCGCACCCGGCCCCGGTCGCGCCGTCCGCGGAACCGGGGGACGGCGGTGCCCGGCGGGGCAAGCGGCGCAATCCGGCGCTGCGGGACGGCCCGTTCCTGGTCGTGACGGTGCTGAACGCGGTCCTCGCCCTGCAGTTCGCCGTCCTGGAGGTCGGCGTGCCGCTGTGGATCGTCCATGACACCGAGGCGCCCCGGATCACCGTCGCGGGCACCTTGATCGTCAACACCCTGCTGGTGATCGCCCTTCAGGTGCGGGCCACCCGGGGGACGGAGGACCGGGCGACGGCAGCCCGGCTCTGCGGCCGCGGGGGGCTGCTGCTCGCCGCCTCGTGCCTGGTCGTCGGCCTCGCGCACGGCCTGCCCGCGCTCGTCGCCGCCGTGGTGGTGCTCGGCGGCATCGCGCTGCAGTCGCTGGGCGAGGTGTTCGGCCAGGCCGGCGGCTGGGCGCTCAGCTACGACCTCGCGGGGGAGCGCGACCACGGCGCCTACCAGGGCGTGTACAACGCGGGTTCGGCGGCGTCGATGATGGCCGGTCCGGCCTTGGTCAGCACTGCCGTGATCGGGTTCGGTCTGGTCGGCTGGGCCGTCCTGGGCGCGGTGCTGGCGGCGGCGGGCCTGGCGATGGGCCCCGCCGTCCGGTGGGCCGGGCGACGGGGAGGGTGCGCCGAGGCTCGGTGACGCGGCTGCTCCCGGACGAGCGCGAGGGCCTCGATCCCGATCAGCGCCTCGGGCAGGATTGGCTCTGGCCGAGGGGTGGGTGGGCGTGCCAGAGTCGTCCGGGCGTCGCCCGGGCACCCGGGGCGGCGCGGCAGTCCGACCCACCCTCAGCCGGAAGGCAGGCCCCGCCGATGACCAGCGCAGAGCCCCTCGTCCGCGTCACCACCGCCGACGCCGTCACCACGATCACCCTCGACTCGCCGCACAACCGCAACGCACTCTCCACCCGGCTGATGGCCGAGCTGCACGCCGGTCTGGCGGTCGCCGCGGCCGACCCGGAGGTCCGGGCCGTGGTGCTCGGGCACACCGGCAAGGTGTTCTGCGCGGGTGCGGACCTGTCCGAGGCGACCGGCGCGGACCCGACGGTCGGCCCGCGCGGCCTGGTCGAGCTGCAGCGGGCGATCGTCGACTGCACCAAGCCGGTGATCGCCGTGATCGACGGGCACGCCCGGGCCGGCGGCCTCGGCCTGATCGGCGCGGCGGACCTCGCCCTCGCCGGGCCGGCCGCGACCTTCGCGTTCACCGAGGTCCGGCTCGGCCTCGCGCCCGCTGTGATCTCGCTGCCGCTGCGCCCCAAGCTGGACCCGCGCGCCGCCTCCCGCTACTACCTCACCGGTGAGGTCTTCGACGCCGCCGAGGCCGCCCGGATCGGCCTGATCACCCGCGCCACCGAGTCCGCCGAGGACACCGGGGTCGCGTTGAAGGGCCTGCTGGACGCGCTGCGCCAGGGCTCCCCGCAGGGGCTGGCGGAGTCCAAGCGGCTGGCCAACGCCGAGGTGGTGCGGTCCTTCGAGCGGGACGCGGAGGGGCTGGTGGAGCTGTCGGCGCGGCTGTTCGGGTCGGCGGAGGCGCAGGAGGGGATGCGGGCGTTCCTGGAGAAGCGGCCCGCGCGCTGGGTGCGCTGACCCCGGGCCGCTCCACCCCCCCCGGCCCCTGATCCCAGCGCGCGGCGCGCTACCCGCGGCGCGCTACGTACAGCGCGGCCTCAGCCGATGACCGCGCTGGTCCGCCAGAGTTCGAGCAGCGCCTCGTCGCCGGCGAGTTCGACCTGCGCGGACCCGACCGGGAGCCGGTTCCACAGCAGCAGGTACAGGTCGTGGGCGGGGCCGGTGAGGGTGAGGTCGGCCGGTTCGGCGGCGCCGCCCGTGCCGATGGTCGGCGGCTCCTGGGTGATGGTCAGCTGCCAGGAGCCGGGGCCGTCGGTGCTCCGGACCCCGATGGTGCGGGTCCGTTCGCTGCGCAGCCGGGAGCGGCTGCTGGCCACGAAGCCGCTCAGCAGTTCGTCGATGCCGTCGAGGGCGAGAGCGGTGTCCACCCTGGGGCCCTCGGTGCCGGCCGCCGCGTCGGCGTCGGCGCGGTGGACGGCGGTCTCGTGCGCCTGGCGGCGGGCCCAGAACCCGAGCGGGCTGGGCGACGGCAGGAAGCTCCAGCACTCGACGTCGGCCGGGGCCCGGGTGAGCGTGTCCACCAGGGCGGCGTGGCCTTCGCGGAACCAGTCGAGCAGTGCCGCGTCGGACGGCGCCGGCCCGATCACGGCCCGCCTGCCGTCCTCGTCGAGGGGCGCGGGCAGGCCCTGGGAGGGGTAGGCGGCGGCCCAGCGGTGGACGTTTCCGACGTGCCTCAGCAGGTCGTTGAGGCTCCAGTCCGGGCAGGTCGGCACGGGGGCGGCGAGGTCGGTACGGGCGGCCGCTTCGGCGAGCAGGGTGCCCTCGCGGCGCAGGGCGTCGATGTGTTCGGTGATCTCCATGGGGGGAGTGTTGCACCGGAGCCCGCCGGCCGGTTGCGGTTTTCGGACCCGCCCGGGCGGAGGGCCGGGCCTGGCCGTGGGAGGCCGCAGGCCAGGGTGGGTGCGGGGCCGGTGTGATGTTGACCGCCCGGCGGCCGGCCGGACCCTACGGGCCGGTAACGTGAGGGCATGCCGATAACCCGTTCGCTGCTCTCCGCGGTCCGAGCCGGTGGCCGCCGTGCCGCCGGCCGCCTCGTCCACCGGGGCTGGCGCTGGGTGCAGCGGACCGGTGCGGTCACCCGGCAGAGCCCGGGCCCGTACCGGTTCGGCGAGTTGGGCGACGGTACGACACTGGCGTTCCCGCTCGGCGCGGTCTTCAACGAGCAGTGGATCACCATCGGGCCGTTCTCGATCATCGGCGAGCGGGTCACCATCAGCGCCGGTTTCCTGCCCGGCCTCGACCTCGGGCCCGAGCCGATCGTACGGATCGGCGGCGGCTGTGTGATCGGCCGGGACAGCCACATCGTGGGCCACCAGTCGATCGTCCTCGGCGACGACGTGTGGACCGGGCCCGGCGTCTACATCTCCGACCAGGCGCACGAGTACCGGTCCACCGACCTGCCGATCGGCAAGCAGTGGCCGCGCAACGAACCGGTGGAGATCGGTGCCGGGAGCTGGATCGGCACCGGCGCGGTGATCCTGCCGGGGGCCCGGATCGGCCGCAACGTGGTGGTCGCGGCGGGCGCGGTGGTGCGCGGCGAGGTGCCCGACCACAGCGTGGTGGCCGGGGCGCCGGCCAAGGTGGTCCGCCGTTGGACGGCCGAGGAGGGCTGGCAGCCGCCGCTGCGCCACGACGCACCCCAGCCGGTGCCGGACGGCGTGACGGCGGAGCAACTGCGGGCCCTGGTGGGGTGGGACCTGCGGTTGCCGGGGGAGCAGGGCTGATGCACCCGCGCCGCCGTTCCCGGTGGGGCGGGTGCCGGTACGTCGCTATCGGACTGCGGGGGCCTGTTCGGCGGCGCGGGCGGCGATGGCGGCGGTGATCCGCAGGACGTCGGCGGGGCGGGCGGGGTCGAGGCCGGTGAGGGCGGCGATCCGGCGCAGCCGGTAGTCGACGGTGTTCGGGTGCAGGTGCAGGGCGCCCGCGGTGTGCCGCCGGTTGAGCCCGCCGGCCAGGTGGGTGCGCAGGGTGGTGAGCAACTCGCCGCCGTCGGCCAGTGGTTCGAGCAGTGCGGCGAGCCGGGAGCGGGCCTGGCTGGGGCGGGTGAGCTGGTATTCGAGCAGGACGTCGTCGAGCCGGTACAGGCCGGGTGGACGGTCGAACGCGCGGGCCACGTCCAGGACTTCGTACGCGAGCGCGGCCGCGCCCGGCACCTCGCAGGGTGCGGCAGCCGCCGCCGCGGCCAGGACGGGGACGCCTCCGGCCCGGGCGGCCGCGGCGACGGTGGCGGCGAGGTGCTGCCACGGGAGTTCGGCGGGCGTGCCGGGGCGCCCGGACGCTCGCTCCGGCCGGGGCTCCGGCCGGGCCTCCGGGGGCGGCCCGAGCGGGACGAGCACGAGGCCGCCCGAGGGGGTGAGCGCGGTGATCGCCGACTGCCGCGTCCGGTGGTCGAATTCGGCGACTAGCCGGCGGAGCTTGCGGCGGCCGGCGATGCCCGGGTCGACGCCGGGGGCGTGCTCGTCGGGGTGGTCGGCGACGGCCAGGCACAGGACGGCGTACCGGGGCGGCAGTTGGAGCCCGGCCCGGGCGGCGGCCTCGTCCGCCGGGGTGCCGGCGAGCAGTGCGGTGAGCAGTGCGGTGAGCAGCGACTGCCGGGCGGCGCCGCGCCGGTCGCCGGTCGGGCGGCGTTCGTCGAGGTAGCCGGCGCCGGCGGCGGTGGTGGCCTGGCGGAGCTGGTCGAGCAGCAGCCGGTTGAGGACGAGCAGGTCGGCGGCGTCGCCGTCGCGGGCGTGCCGGGTGACGAACTCCCAGCAGACCTCCAGCCCGAGGTGGTGGGCGAGCAGGACGGCGTCCAGCGGCAGGCCCTCCTCGGCGCGGCGGGCGGCGGCCTCCCGGACGGCGGCGAACTCCTCGTCGGGGGCGGGGAGTCCGGTGCGGACGGCGTGGGCCAGGGCGCGGATCCGGCGCTCGGTGTCGCGGGTGAGTTCGCCGGTGAGCTGTTCGCGGGGCAGGCGGTGGTACACCGGCACGCGGTCCAGCAGGGCGGCGACCACGCTCTCGGCCAACTGGCGTACACCGCCCAGGAGTCGTTGGTCGGCCGGTCGGCCGCCGATCACCGGGACGCGCCAGCCGGGCGTGCGGTCGGCGGTGTGGTCGGGCGCGCGCACGGTGGTGTGGTCGGGGACGGCGGTGGGCTCGGGTGTACGGACGGGTGTGCGGTCGGCTGCGGAGGGGGGCACGGAGGCGGGCGCGGAGTGCGGCTCGGAGCGGGGTGTGGCGTCGGGTGAGCGGCCGGGCGAGGCGGCGGGTGCGTTGTGACCGGTCACAGAGAACACCGTCCAGGTCTGGGGAACGCCCAAGGGCCGGGCCGGAGGGGCGACCGCATGATGGAGCCACTCGGGTTACCTGTTGGTAACAAACTTCCGCCGTGGAGGCAACAGTTGAGAACCCCACTTCTCCGCTTCTCCGCAACTCCCGTGCGCCGCAGGCTCGGCGGGGCCATCGGCGCGACCGTGCTGGCGGGCGCGCTGCTGGCCGGCGCGTCGGCCGCCCCGGCGAGCGCCGCGACGTCCCCCTCCGCCGCGCCCGCCGCCGCCCGCTCCCTCAGCGCTGCCGCCACCTCCGCCGCCGCCGAACTTCCGCCCGACGGTGACTCGGTGGCCTCGCCGCCCGGCGCCAACGACTGGAACTGCCGCCCGAGCGCCGCCCACCCCGATCCGGTGGTCCTCGTGCACGGCACCTTCGCCAACCGCTACGAGAACTGGCTCGCGCTCTCCCCGCTGCTGAAGGGCCTCGGGTACTGCGTCTTCGCGCTCGACTACGGCACCATCCCGGGCATCACCTCCAGCGGCAGCGGCCTGCTGCTGCCGATCGGCGGCCTGGGCCCGGTGCCCGAGTCGGCCGCCCAACTCGGGCGGTTCGTCGACCTGGTGCTGAAGGCCACCGGCGCGGCCAAGGTCGACATCGTCGGGCACTCGCAGGGCGGCATGCTGCCGAACTACTACCTGAAGTTCCTCGGCGGGGCCGCGAAGGTCGGCCGGCTGGTCGGCCTGGCGCCGTCCAACCACGGCACGACGCTCGACGGGATCACCAAGCTCGTGCCGTACTTCCCCGGCGTCGCGGACCTGATCTTCACCGTCTGCCAGGCCTGCCGCGACCAGGCGGTGGGCTCCGACTTCAACCGCACGATGGCCTCCCGCCCGGACACCGTGCCGGGCGTGAGCTACACGGTGATCTCGACCGTGTACGACGAGGTCGTCACCCCGTGGCGGACCCAGTTCCTGACCGGCCCGGCCGTCGACAACGAGGTGCTGCAGAACCACTGCCCGATCACGCTCGCCGAGCACGTGGCGATCGCGTTCTCGCCGACGGCGCTGCACCTGGTGACCAACGCCCTGGATCCGGCGCACGCCACACCGGTGTTCTGCGGCTGAGCCGCACCCACCGGAACGCTGCGGCCCGGGAGGCCTCCCTCCCGGGCCGCGGCGTTCCGGTGTCCGGGCGCCCGCGCGCCCCGGTTCCTCGGCGTCAGCGCGACGGGCGGAGCGTGACCACGGCGGTGACCCCGCTGGCCCGGACCAGCACCTCGCGCGGACCGGCCCCCTCCAGCAGGGCGGCGTCGTAGCGGTCGAGCACCGTGTCACCGTCGACGGCGGCCGAACCGGCGAGGCAGACCAGCAGGACGGTCGCCCCCGGCGGGACGTCCACGACGGCCGGTGCGGTCAGCACGTCCACGGTGGCAGCGACCCGGCCGCGACGGGTCATCACGTTGAAGTCGACCACCGGGCCGGCCGACAGCCGGCAGTCCGTCACGGCGTCACCGGAGAAGGCGAAGGGGCGGAAGGGCGCGTCGACCAGCTGCTCGGCGCCGTCGACGGTGAGCGTCATGCCGGGGCCCTCGACCAGGGTGATCACCCGGTCGACGCCGGGGAACGGCGAGAACGGCCCGGCCGACGCGACGTCCGCGAGGCTGACCCGCCAGTCGAAGGCGTCCAGCCCGGCCCCGACGGGGAAACCGGCGACCTCCCTGGTCACCCCGCCCCCGTTGAGCCACGCCGTGGCCGGGCGCTCGGCCGCCCGCAGTACCTGGATCCGTCCGCTGCTCGTCATGGCCCGCATCCTGCCACCACCTCCGCGCGCGGCCGCGTCGGGCGTCGCCCGGGGCCGTCGGCGGTGGGGACGGTCGGACACCGGCCGTGCCGACGACCCGGGTGCTCCCGTCAGCGCCGACGGACGGCCAACGCCGATGGACGGTCAGCGCCGACGGACGGTCAGCGCCGACGGACGGCCAGCGGCAGGAGCGCCGCCGCCGTGGCCGCCACCGCGACGGTGGTCAGGGCCATCGGCAGCCCCGCCGCGTCGGCGAGGAAGCCGATCACCACCGGGCCGATCAGCATGCCGCCGTACCCGAGCGTCGAGGCGAACGCGACGCCCTGCGGGCCGCCCGCCGCACCGGCCCGGGCGATCGCGAGGGGGAAGAGGTTGGCGAGGCCGAGGCCGACCAGGACGAACCCGCAGACGGCCAGCGGCACCACCGGGGCGAGGGCGGCGACCAGCATGCCGGCCGCCGCGGTCAGGCCGCCGAGCAGCATCAGCCGGGTCTGGCCGAGCCGGATGGACAGCCAGGTGCCGCCGACCCGTCCGCTGGTCATGGCGAAGGCGTACGCGGCGTACCCGGCGGCGGCCGTCCCGGGGCTGGCGTGGACGTCGTCGGTGAGGTGGAGGGTGGTCCAGTCGGCGATCGCGCCTTCGCCGTACGCGGTGCACAGCGCGGTGAGGCCGAGCAGCAGGACGAGCAGCCGCAGGTGCGGGGCGGCGCGGCCGGCCGTGGCGCGGGTGCCGTGGCCGTTCGCGTCGTCGCCGATGGCGTCGCCGTCGCCCGTGCGGCCGGGCGCGACCAGCGGCGCGGCCGGGCTGCGCAGCAGGACGACGCCCGCGGCGGCGGTGACGGCGAGGCCGAGCAGACCGCCGAGCGCGAGCGCCCAGGCGGTGCTCAGCGCACCGGCGAGGAGCCCGCCGAGGCCCGCGCCGAGCAGACCGCCGAGGCTGTACCCGGCGTGGAAGCTCGGCATGACGGGCCGTCGCAGCTGCGCCACCAGGTCGACGGCTGCGCTGTTCATCGCGACGTTGGCGCCGCCGTACCCGGCGCCGAAGAGCAGCAGCACGCCGCCGAGCGCGGTGACCGAGTGGGCGTGTGCGGGCAGCGGGACGGCGAGGCTGAGCAGGGCGAGCGAGCCGACGGTCACCGGGCGCGAGCCGTACCGCAGGCACAGCCGCCCGACGAGCGGCATGGTGAGGACGGCGCCGATCGACAGGCAGAGCAGGGCCAGCCCGAGGGCGCTGTGCGAGGCGTTGACCTGGCTGCGGATGTCCGGGATACGGACCACCCAGGCGGCGAAGAGGAAGCCGTCGACGGCGAAGAACGCGGTGAGTGCGAGCCGCGCCGAGCCCCAGGGGCTGTCCGTGCCGGGGGGTGTGCTGAGAGACTGGGGGGAGGTCTGGTCGGGTCGAGGACGCGGGCGGATTTTGTTTCGAAGCGGCACAAAGTCACAATAGGGGCGTGCAGCTCTCACCTTCAAGTCCGCGACCAGGTTCCGGAACCGACCTCGAAGCGCAGCGCGACGCCCACCGCCGCGCGGCCCCCGATCGCGGTCGGACGCTGCTCGGCCCCGCGCTCTCGCTCATCCACACCGGACAGACGCCCACCCGCTCGGCGCTCACCCGCGCGCTGGACGTCACCCGGGCCACCGCCGGGGCCGTCACGGCCGAACTGGAGGCGCTCGGGCTGATCACCGTCGACTCGCGCCCGGCCGGCGGCGGACGCGGACGCCCCTCGCACCGGCTCGCGATCGACCCGCAGGGCCCGGTCGTGGTCGCGGGGCAGATCCACGCCGACGGACTGAGCGTCACCCTGGCCGGCCTCGGCGGCCTGCTCGACCCGCCCGTCCACCTGCCGCTGCCCGCCGCCACCGACCCCGTCCGGATGCTGCGCGCCGTCGCCGAGGCGGGCGCCGAACTCGCCCGCGCGACCAGCCGGCGCTGCCTCGGCGCCGCGCTCGCCCTGCCCAACCCGGTCACCGAACCCGACGGCGCCGCGCTCGCCGCACTGCACTTCGCCTGGCCCAGCGGCACCCCGGTCGCCGACCTGTACGACGTCGAGGTGGGCCGCGCCGACCACGGCCCCGGCGCCCGTCGGCCACTGCCCACCGCCCTCGCCAACGACGCCAACCTCGCCGCGCTCGCCGAGTACCGGCACGGTGCCGGGCGCGGTGCCCGTCACCTGCTCCTCGTCACCTCCGGCCACCGCGGCGTCGGCGGTGCGCTGGTGATCGACGGCCACCTGCACACCGGCAGCGCCGGGCTGGCCCTGGAGGTCGGCCACCTCACCGTCGACCCGCAGGGCCGGCTCTGCCCGTGCGGCAACCGGGGCTGCCTGAACTCCGAGACCGACCCCGACGCACTGTTCGCCGCCGCCGGGCTCACCCCCGAACCGGGGCGCCCGCTGCTCGACCAGGCGCGCGAACTGTGCCGGGCGGCCGCCACCGACGATCGCGCGCGGGCCGCCGTGGAACACGTCATCGACCGGCTCGGGCTCGGACTCGCGGGCGTCGCCAACATCCTCAACCCGGACCGGGTGGTCCTCAGCGGGCTCCACCTCGACCTGCTGGAGGCCGCGCCCGAGCGGCTGCGCGCGGTGGTCGCCGAGCGCAGCCTGTGGGGGCGCAGCGGGCGGGTGCCGATCGTCGGCGCGGAGCTGGCGCACGGTGCGCTCGCGGGTGCGGCGGAGCTGGGCTGGGGGCCGTACCTGGCGGACCCGCAGTCGGTGACGGCGGGCTGAACCCGGGGCCGGGCGTCGGGCTGGGGGGCGACAGGTCGGACCAGGGGCGATAAGCGGAAGCTGGGACTGCGAAAACGGTCACTTATCGTGACTCTCCTACACTCGTAGTGAGCAGTGGGGGGTCGTAACGAGGGAGAGTGGCCATGAGCACCCAACCCGGCGGGACCCAGTCCGGTGGAGCGAGCGGCATCGAGCCGACCGCGAGCGTCGAGCCGACCGTCGACGCCGCGCCGACTACCGGCATCGAGCCGACCGTCGATGTCGACCGGACCGACCCGCAGTACCGCGCCTGGCTCAAGGAGGCGGTGCGCAAGGTCCAGGCCGACGCCAACCGCTCCGCCGACACCCACCTGTTGCGCTTCCCGCTGCCGGGCGAGTGGGGGATCGACCTCTACCTCAAGGACGAGTCCACCCACCCGACCGGCTCGCTCAAGCACCGCCTCGCCCGCTCGCTCTTCCTCCACGGGCTCTGCAACGGCTGGATCCGCCCCGGCAAGCCGGTGATCGAGGCCTCCAGCGGCTCCACCGCCGTCTCGGAGGCGTACTTCGCGCAGCTCGTCGGGGTGCCGTTCATCGCGGTCATGGCCAAGAGCACCAGCCAGGCCAAGATCGACCTGATCGAGTTCCACGGCGGCGAGTGCCACCTGGTCGACCGCTCGGACGAGGTGTACGAGGCCTCCGCCCGGCTCGCCGAGAGCACCGGCGGGCACTACATGGACCAGTTCACCTACGCCGAGCGGGCCACCGACTGGCGCGGCAACAACAACATCGCCGAGTCGGTCTTCGCCCAGCTGCGCCTGGAGCCGCACCCCGAGCCGGCCTGGATCGTCGCCACCGCCGGGACGGGCGGCACCTCGGCGACCATCGCCCGGTACGTGCACTACATGCAGTACGACACCCGGATCTGCGTCGCCGATCCGGAGAACTCCTGTTTCTTCGACGGCTGGGTGCACCACGACCCGGACGCCGTCTGCGAGCGGGGCTCGCGGATCGAGGGCATCGGACGGCCCCGGATGGAGCCGAGCTTCGTCCCGGGGGCGATCGACCGGATGATGAAGGTGCCGGACGCCGCCTCCATCGCCGCCGTGCGGGTGCTGGAGCAGGTGCTCGGGAAGAAGGCGGGGGCGTCCACCGGGACGGGGCTGTGGAGCGCGCTGAAGATCGTCGCCGAGATGCGGGCGGCGGGGCGGCGGGGCAGCGTGGTCGGTCTGATCTGCGACCCGGGCGACCGCTACCTGGACAAGTACTACTCGGACGACTGGCTGGCCGGCGAGCGGATCGACATCGTGCCGTACCGGGCCGTGCTGGAGTCCTTCCTCGCCGGCGGCGCCTGGACGGGCTGACGCCGAGGTCGCCGGCTGCCCGCTCGCCCGCCTGCCCACCCGCTCGCGTTGGCGGCGGCGGTGAACAAATGACCGCGAACAAATGACAGCGAACAGATAACAGCGAACAGATAACGGCGAACAGATAACAGATTTCAGACTCTGTTATCTGTTCGCCGCCCTCGCCGCCCTCCCCGCCCGACGTCACAGTGCCGAGCCCCCGGCGTCAGGGCAGCGGTGCGCCCGGTAGGTCGGCCGGGACGAGGAGTTGGAGCTCCTCCGTCGAGGGGTCCGCGAGGTGGGCGACCCGCATCGCGTGCCGCTCGACCATGGTCTCGAAGACCTGCCGCGCAGTGCGCCCGTTGCCGAAGTTGGGGCCGCGCTCCAGTCGGGCGAAGTGGTCCAGCAGTACGCCCTCGGTCGCCTCGGCGAGCGCGTACTCGTGCTCGGCGCACTGGGCCCGGGCGATCTCCAGCAGCTCGTCCGCCGTGTAGTCGGGAAAGGTGACGGTGCGTGAGAAGCGGGACGAGACACCGGGGTTGGCGGAGAGGAAGCGTTCCATCTCCAGGGTGTAGCCGGCCACGATGACGACCACTTCGTCCCGGTGGTCCTCCATCAGCTTGACCAGGGTGTCGATGGCCTCCCGCCCGAAGTCGCGCGCGCCGTCCTCGGGGGCGAGCGCGTACGCCTCGTCGATGAAGAGCACCCCGCCGCGCGCGCGGTCGAAGGCGGCGGCGGTGCGGATCGCGGTGGAGCCGATGTGCTCACCGACCAGGTCGACCCGGGCCACCTCGACCAGGTGTCCGCGCTGGAGCACCCCGAGTGAGGCGAGGATCTCGCCGTAGAGCCGGGCGACGGTGGTCTTGCCGGTGCCGGGGGCGCCGGTGAAGACCAGGTGCCGGCGCAGCGAGGGCGCCTTGAGCCCGGCCTGGCGGCGGCGCTTGCCGACCGAGATCAGGTCGATGAGTGTGCGCACCTCCTGCTTGACGGTGGCCAGCCCGACCAGCGCGTCCAGTTCGGCGAGCGCCTCGTCGGCGGGCCGGCAGTCCGGGATCGGGGCGATCGCCGAGGTGGCGGCCGACGCGGCGGCGGTGCCGGCCACCCCGGCCTTCCCGGCCCTCCCGGCCAACGGGGTGCTGGTGGAGGCCAGTTGGGCGGCCCGCGGGCCCGGCACCTCGGCCGCACCGGCGGCCGGTGCGACGTCGTCCGAGGTGCAGCCCTCGGCGACCGGCCCGGGCTCGGAGAACTCGAAGCCGGCCCGCTCGTTCTGCTCGGCCCGGCAGCGGGTCAGTTGGGTGCGGCAGCCGTCGATGATGTGGAAGCCGAAGCCCTTGCCGTGCGAGACCCGGCAGTCCTCGAAGGTGCCCCGCCCCTGCGCCGAGACGTACACGCCGGCGTCGGTGCTGGCCCGGACGGTGCAGTCGCGCAGCACCGGGTCGGCGCCCTTGGTGACGATCACCCCGGTGGCCACGTCGGAGATCTCGCAGCCGGTGAGCAGGCCGCCGCTGCCGTGGTCGCGGAACCACAGGCCGGTGCCGGCCTCCTGGACCCGGCAGCCGGTGAGGGTCACCGCCGCGCCGCCGCTGACCGAGACCGCCGAGCTGCGGATCCGGCTGAAGGAGCAGTCCGCGGCGGTGGCGGCGGAGTCCCGGTCGAGGACGAACAGTGCGTCCGGCAGGTCGTACAGCGAGCAGTCGGTGAGGGTGAGCCGGGCGCCGTCGCTGACCCACAGTGCCGGGTACTCGCCGGTGGAGCCGTGGATCTGGCAGGACTCGGCGACGGCCTCGGTGCCCTGGTCCCAGACCGAGAGCGCCCCGCGCCCGAAGTCCCGGACGGTGCTGTGGTTGAGGCTGAGCCGGGAGCGGCCGCGCAGGTCGGCGCCGTTCTCCGGCAGGTCGTGCACCCGGCAGCCGGTGAGGACGAGTTCGGCCTCGCCGTCCAGGGTCAGGCCGTTGCCGGTGACCCGGTGGATCTCGCAGTCGACGAGCCGCCCGCGGGCCTGCGATTCGGCCTGGACGCCGCTGCCGCGGATCTCGTAGATCTCGCAGCCGGTCAGTTCGGCGGCGCTGCCCGGGTCGGAGAGTAGGACGCCGGCGCCGACGGCGTGGTGGACCCGGCAGCGGTCGAGGGCGGCGGTGGCGCCGCCGAGGACGGCGAGTCCGGCCTGCCCGGCGGCGGCGACCTCGCAGTCCTCCAGGGCGGCGGCGGTGCCGGGGCCGCGCAGGCGCAGCCCGAGTCCGGCCGGGTTGGCGACGACGCAGCCGCGCAGGGTGGGCCGGGCACCGTCGGTGATCTCGATGCCGGTGGCGGAGCGGGTCTCGATCCGGCAGCCGCTGAGCGAGGGTGCGGTCTGCGGCCCGGTGATCAGGACGGCCGGGGTGGAGCTGTCGCCGCCTTCGACGACGAGGTCGCGGACGATGGCGTCGGCGGTGACGGTCAGCGCCACTCCGGACGGCGGGTCGATCCGGACGGTGCCCGGGCCCTGGGCCGGGACGATCGTCACGGGCTTGTCCAGCAGTACGTTCTCCCGGAACGTCCCCGGCCGGACGGTCACGGTGTCGCCCGGTTCGGCGGCCGCGAGGGCCTCCGCGAGGGTGTCGTACTCGCCTGCGCGGCGGCGCCAGCGGGATGCGCTGTCCTGGGTGACCCGGACCCTGTGCTCTGCCATGACGGTCTGTCGTCCCCACCTTCGTCGAGCCGGCGTTCAACGGGCCGTACGCGCGGGCCGCCCGCCCACCGTAGCGCGCCTCCATGGGTGGTCCGGTCGGCCGCGGTCGCGCGGGCACCGGGGGCTCGCGCCTTCGCCACAGGTTCCGACCACATGTTCAACGAGCGCGCACACCTGTGGTTCCGAGACGGGGACGCGCCGCGGGGGCGGCGGCGGGGGGAGCCGGTGAACCGGAGCGCCGCCGGTTCACCCCCGCGCGTCGGCGGGCCACTGCGCCCCGTCCTCCAGGACCTCGACCCGGTCGCCGACGCGCAGCGTGCCGAGCACGTCGCCGGTGGTGCAGGCCGGCCGCTCCGGGATCAGGTTCTGCCCGAACGCGGCCTTCTTCAGCAGCCGGTGGTGCCGGGCCAGGGTGCGCAGCGGTTCGGGGCCGCGCCGCTCGCCGCTCTCCTGGTCGGTGGTGGTGATGACGCAGCGGCCGCAGGGCTTGACGACCTTGAAGGTGAGGTCGCCGATCCGGATCCGGCGCCAGCCGTCCTCGGCCCATGGCTCGGCGCCGCCCACCACGGCGTTGGGGCGGAAGCGCTCCATCGGCAGCGGCTCGTGGCCGTCGGGGTGCTCGGCGGCGATCAGTTCGTTGAGCCGCTCCAGCGAGGCGGTGGTGGTGAGCAGCAGGGGGAAGCCGTCGGCCATCGAGACGGTGGTGCCGGGCTCGGCGTAGTCGGGGTCGGCCGGTCGGGCGTGCGGGTCGTCCAGGTGGACCAGGCGGTAGTCGCCGAGGTGTTCGGCGATCCACCGGTGCGCTTCCTTGGCGGCCTCGGCGGCGCGGAAGCGGGTGCCCCAGACCTCGACCTCGGCGAGCGGGTCGCCGGCTGCGACGGCGGGCGCGGGGACCTCGATCCGGGAGCCGTCGGGGGCGGTGAGGGAGAGCGCGCCGTCGGGGAGCAGGTCGGGCCGGATCTGGCCGAGGGCGGCGTTCTCGCGCTGGCTGACGAAGCGTCCGGTGGTGTCGGCGAGCATCCAGCGGCGGTCTCCGGCCAGGCCCCAGGGTTCGACGGCGGCGGTGTCGGGGCTCAGGCGGTACATGGACTTGACGGGGTAGACGTGGAGTCCGGTGAGCTGCATTCCCCCATCCTGCCAGCCGGTTCCCGGCGGTCCGCAGGACCCCCGTACGCGCACGGACCGCCCGGGACGCCGTGGGGGGCGTTCCGGGCGGTCCGTGGATGACCCGTTTCTCCGTACGCCCGGCGCGGGGAGCGCGCCGGGTGGTGCTCAGGTGGTGCGGGTGCGGGCCGGGTGGGGTCCGGCCCTGGAGGTCAGTGGCTCAGTAGCCCTGGCCCTGCTGCTGGTAGCCGCCCTGCTGGCCCCCCGCGTTGTAGGCGTTGTGGCCGGGCTCGCCGTACGGGCCCGGGCGCTGCGGCTGCATCGGGCGGACCGGCGCCATGGCCGGGCGCAGCTGGGCGCCGCCGAAGCCCTGGTCGCCGCCCTGGCCCTGGAAGCCGGGGCCGGCCTGGCCGGGGCCGCCGAAGGACTGCTGGCCGCCGAGGCTCTGCGGACCGCCCTGCGGCTGGCCGCCCGGCTGCCCGGGGCCGAACGCGCCCGGACCGCCGATCGGCTGCGCGCCGAAGGACTGCTGGCCGCCCTGGCCGCCGATGAAGGTGTTCTGGCCGCCGAAGCTCTGGCCGCCGGTCGGCTGGTAGCCGCCGCTGGCGGTCTGCGCGAAGGCCGGTGCGGCGGGCTGCGGCCGCTGGTACTGCTGGGGGGCGCCGTAGCCGGGGACGGGCGGCTGGGGCGCGGAGGCGTACGCCGGCGCGGGCTGCGCGGGGATGTACGCCGTGGCGGGACCGGCGGAGGGGCCGCTGCTCGGGCCGGGGCCCAGGGCGAGGCGGGCGGGCGGCAGCGCGGGGAGGTTGCTGCCGGCGCTCTCGTACCCGTTGCCGTACCGGTTCTCGTAGGACGGGCCGGCGCTGGCCCCGTAACCGGACGACATGGCCGGCGGAAGGGCCGCCGGCACGTTGATGGGTGCGATCTGGGGGACGCCGCGCTCAGCCACGAGGCTGTCGTAGATCGGCGTGCCGGAGGAGAAGGACGGAGAGGGGTAGCCGACTCCGTCGTAGGAGCGGGGCGAGGTCATGGGGCATACGGTAAGCCCACAACGCGCCTGCTGAGGAGAGCGGGAGGGGGAGCAGTTCGACTGTTTACACAGTCTTCGCTCGCACAAAGGTTTCGAAAGTAGGAAGAACGGACATACCGGCGTTCAGTTCCGGACAACCTTGGCGTGCCGTCAGTGATCGAACAGTACCCGGACGGCGGCGCGGCGAACCCTTGCGGTGACCGGGCGGTGGACGGTTCGGGGCCCGCCGGAGAAACTTTTGCGGACAGGGCGTGCGCCGGCGCATTCGAGCCCCCGCCGACGGTCCGACGAGGGCTCGTGAATGTTTCGGGAATAAAGTCCCCGTCAGCGGCCTCGGGCCCGTGGTCAGCTCGCCTGCAACGCCTGCGCCTGCGCCGGGAGGCCCGGCCGGCCCGCGACCTCCGAGGTGCAGAAGGAACAGCGGGTCGCCGCGGCCGGAATCGGGCTCAGGCACTCCGGGCAGTCGACCTTCACGACCGGCGCCGGCTTGGCCGACTCGAAGCGCGCCTGCAGCCTGCCGACCGGAAGCACCACGGCGAAGTAGATCACCGCGGCGACCAGCACGAACCCGATCAGCGCGTTGACGAAGACCCCGTACGGGAACCGGGTGCCGGCCACCTCGAAGGTCTTCTGGGTGAAGTCGCCGACGGCGCCGGTGGCGACCCCGATGAGCGGGGTGAGGAAGGCGGTGACGAACCCGGTGACCACGGCGGTGAAGGCCGCGCCGATCACGATGCCGACTGCGAGGTCCACCACGTTTCCGCGCAGCAGGAAGCTGCGGAATCCCTTGAACACCGGGTGACTCCAAATCCGTACGGGGAAGGGGGAGGTGAGGCAGCGCGACGGTCGCCCCGGCCGGACATCCTGCCGACCGGGCCGGGCCGAGGTCCAACCGCGTTCACCCGATCCGCGTAACCGGCCGCAGGACGCGCCGGCCGGGTCCGGGCGCAGCCCGGGCGCTCCGCGTACGGGTCGATCCGGCCGCCGCCGGGTCGCAGGGGTCAGAGCGGCCGCACCCGCAGCGCGCGCTCGTAGAACTCGACCATGTGCGCGGACACCTGGGACAGCGTGAACGAGGCCAGGAACCGTGCCCGCGCGGCCTTCGCCCGCACCCGCGCCGCCGCCCGGTCGTCCAGCGTGTCGACGACCGCCGCCGCCAGTTCGGCCGGCCGCTCCGGCGCCACCAGCCGGGCGTAGTCCTCCGAGCCGACCGTCTCGCGCAACGCCGGCACGTCCGCGCAGACCAGCGGCACCCCGACGCCCATCGCCTCGATCGCCGTGCCGCCCTGGCCCGCCCAGCGGGACGGCACGGCGAGCACGTCGGCAGCGGCCATCAGGTCGGCCACGTCCTCGCGCGGCCCGAGCAGGCGGACGCTCCCGGCGGACTCGGCGAGCGCCCGCAGCCGTGCGCTCTCCGGGCCCGCCGCGCCGGCGAGCAGCAGGACGGCCCCGGGCTGCGCGCGCCGGATCGCCGGCCAGGCCGTCAACAGCACGTCCAGGCCCTTCCGGTGGGGGTGGGCGGGGGCGGGCCGCCCCCCCGGCCCGGCCAGCGCCCCGGGGGGGATAAACAACAGACGCGGCCGCCCCTATGCGGGGGGTATATAAAC
>NZ_JBHWIJ010000121.1:0-7025 GCF_042732255.1 Kitasatospora sp. NPDC059803
GACCGGCCGGCGGCGCGGCGGCGGTGCGCGGCTCGGTGCTGGCGGCCGGGGCGGGCCTGGTGGCGGCGGGCGGGGTGCTGGTGGCGGTGGCGGCGGCGCTGGACGCGGCGGTCGGGGGCGGGCGCGGGATGGCGGTGCTCGGGCGCGGGCCGGCGGCCCTGGTCGGGCTGCTGCTGCTCGGGGTGGTGCTGCTGCCGAACGCGGTGCTCTGGGGGACGGCGTACGCCCTGGGCCCGGGGTTCGCGGTGGGTTCCGGGACGGTGGTGGCGCCGGGCGGCACCGTGCTGGGCCCCGTCCCGGAGTTCCCGATGTTCGCCCTGCTGCCGGCGGAGGGCCCGGGCGGCTGGCGGCTGGCGGCACTGCTGCTGCCGGTGCTGGCGGGGGTGGTGCCGGCGGTGCTGCTGGGCCGGGCGGCGGCCGGCCCGCGCGCAGCGGCCGAGGCGGGGTCCGGGACCGGCGACGGGGACGGCAACGGGGGCGGCGACGGACCGTGGCCGCTCGCGGTGACGGTGGTGGCGGTGCTGGCGGCGGCGTTGCTGACCGGCGTCGCGGTGGCGGCGGCGAGCTGGCTGGCGGGTGGCGCGCTGGCGGGCGGCCGGATGGCCCGGCTGGGGCCGGCGCCCTGGTGGACGGGACCGGCGGCGGCGGGCTGGTTCGCGCTGGTGGCCGTGCCGGGTGCGCTGCTGGTACGCCATCGGGCGCTGTGCCCCGCGACCGTCCCGGAGGCCGACGAAGGGGTCGACGAAGGAGTCGACGGAGAGGTTGACGGGCAGACCGCCGAGGAACTCGACGCGGACGCCGACGAGGAGGCCCTGCCCGCCGCCCGCGCCCGGTCGGCCGAGCGGCTGCGCCGGGGGGTGCTGCTGCTGCGGGCCCGCGGGTACGCCGCGGTGCTGCGCCTGGGCGGGCGGGGTCCCGGGAGTGACTAGGCCTTGTCCGGCAAGACCGGCCGGACAGGGTCTAGCCGGCGTTCCCGGTGAAGTCGACGTACCACTTGGGCGCGAACCGGTCGCAGTTGTCGGCGCCGACGGAGGTCAGCGAGTCCCGGACGCAGGTGACGTAGTCGTTGTAGTACATCCCGAGGCCGATCACCGAGGTCGCGACCACGACGGTCATCGCGCCGGTGAGGATTCCGGCGAGCGCGGCCGGGGTGAGCGGGTTCGGGGCGGCGGGCTGGCGGGCGGCGGTCTGGGGAGCGGCGCCGGTGACGGCGGCGGCCGGGGCGGGCTTGGGGGTCCGCAGCGCGCTGATGCCCCACACGATGCCGAGCGCGCCGACGAACAGGGCGGCCCAGTGGAAGCCGGCGAACAGGCAGACCAGCGCGAGCGGCCCGGCCAGTGCGGCGTTGCGGGCCCGGCGCTGGGCGGGGTCGGCGGGGTCGAGCTTGGGCGGCTGCGGGGCCGGTGGGGTGGGGCGGCCGTCCTCGGGCCGGCCGGGGCCCCAGGGGTGCGGCGGCGGGAGCTGCGGGCGTTCGCCGGCGCCCTGGCCGCCGGTGCCGTCCGGGCCCTCGCCGGGCCAGGGGTTGCGCGGCTGCCACGGCTGGTCCGGGGCATCCGCCGGCGGCGGCGCGAAGGGGTTGCGCTCGCCGGTGTCGTCACCGCTGCTCATGGTTCAGCCATTCCTTCTCGGTCGGGGCGGCGGTCTCCCGCCTTCCCTATGATCCCGCAGCCGTTCGCCGGTCCTCAGGCGGCCTGCCCGCTGCGCGGGTGCCGGGAGGGCCCGTGCCAGGGGCGACTCCGCTGTGCGGGCCGGAGGAGATCCCCGTCTCAACTACGCGCGTAGCGCCGCCGGGAGGGTGCGGAGGCCGTCCGACCAGCCGTTATCGTGGTGACGGTCAGCAGCTCGCAGAGGTTCCCGGGTGCCCGCGTCGCGGTGGGTTCTCCTGGTGTTCCCCCTCGCTCGACCTGCCGTTCGTAGTGGCCCCACCACCGGTGGACGTACCAGCGGGCGGCGCCCGACCTACGGAGAATCGCGCAGTGGCCGCCGCCCCCGCCCAGCTCTTCCCGCCCCGTACGCCCGGACCGGCCCGCCTGGTGGTGCTGGTCTCCGGTTCCGGTACCAATCTGCAGGCGCTGCTCGACGCCGCAGCCGATCCGGCGTACGGCGCCGAGATCCTCGCCGTGGGTGCGGACCGCGACGGCATCGCGGGCCTGGAGCGGGCCGAGAAGGCGGGCCTGCCGGTCTTCGTCCACCGGGTGAAGGACTTCGCCGACCGGGCCGACTGGGACCGCGCGCTGACCGCCGCCGTCGCCGCCCACGAGCCGGACCTGGTGGTCACGGCCGGGTTCATGAAGATCCTCGGCCCCGAGTTCATCGCGGCCTTCGCCGGGCGGATCGTCAACACCCATCCCGCACTGCTGCCCTCCTTCCCCGGCGCCCACGGCGTCACCGACGCGCTCGCGTACGGGGTGAGGGTCACCGGCTGCACCGTCCACCTGGTCGACGCCGGGGTGGACACCGGGCCGATCATCGCGCAGGGCGTCGTCGAGGTCGTCGACGCCGACCACGCCGATGGCGGCGAAGCGCTGCACGAGCGCATCAAGACTGTCGAGCGCAAGCTGCTCGTCGACGTCGTGGGCCGGCTGGCCCGCGAGGGCCACCGCATCGAGGACCGAAAGGTATGGATTCCGGCATGAGTGCCAGCTCCACCACGCCCCCCGTTTCGGAGAACATCCGTCCGATCCGTCGTGCGCTGATCAGCGTGTACGACAAGACCGGTCTGGAGGAGCTGGCCCAGGGCCTGCACGCCGCCGGGGTCGCCATCGTCTCCACCGGCTCCACCGCCGGCCGGATCGCCGCCGCCGGCGTCCCGGTGACCGAGGTCTCCGAGCTGACCGGCTTCCCGGAGTGCCTGGACGGGCGCGTGAAGACGCTGCACCCCCGCGTGCACGCCGGCGTGCTCGCCGACCTGCGGCTGGAGTCGCACCGCGCGCAGCTGGCCGAGCTGGGCGTCGAGCCCTTCGACCTGGTCGTGGTGAACCTCTACCCGTTCAAGGCCACCGTCGCCTCGGGCGCCACCCCGGACGAGTGCGTCGAGCAGATCGACATCGGCGGCCCGAGCATGGTCCGCGCCGCCGCCAAGAACCACCCGTCGGTGGCCGTGGTGGTCGACCCGGCCCGTTACGTCGACGTGCTGCGGGCCGCCCAGGAGGGCGGCTTCGACCTGGCCACCCGCAAGCGCCTGGCCGGTGCGGCGTTCGCGCACACCGCCGCGTACGACGTCGCGGTCGCCTCCTGGTTCGAGGCCGGCTACGCGCCGAGCGACGAGCGGTTCCCGGAGTTCCTGGGCGCCACCTGGGAGCGGCAGAACGTGCTGCGCTACGGCGAGAACCCGCACCAGGGCGCCGCGCTGTACAGCGACGGCAGCGGCGGCCTGGCCGGCGCGGAGCAGCTGCACGGCAAGGAGATGTCGTACAACAACTACGTCGACACCGACGCCGCCCGCCGCGCCGCGTACGACCACGCCGAGCCGGCCGTCGCGATCATCAAGCACGCCAACCCGTGCGGCATCGCGACCGGCGCGGACGTCGCCGAGGCGCACCGCAAGGCGCACGAGTGCGACCCGGTCTCGGCGTACGGCGGCGTGATCGCGGTCAACCGCCCGGTCACCGTCGAGCTGGCCGAGCAGATCGCCCCGATCTTCACCGAGGTCGTGGTGGCCCCCGGTTACGAGGACGGCGCCGTCGAGGTGCTGGCCCGGAAGAAGAACCTGCGGGTGCTGCTGGCCCCCGAGGCGCCGGCCAACCGCCAGGAGCTGCGCCCGGTCTCCGGCGGCGTGCTGCTCCAGGACGCCGACCGGGTGCAGGCCGAGGGCGACGACCCGGCGAACTGGCGGCTGGCCACCGGTGAGGCGCTGTCCGAGGCCGAGCTGGCCGAGCTGGCCTTCGCCTGGCGGGCCTGTCGGGCCGTCAAGTCCAACGCGATCCTGCTGGCCAAGGACGGCGCCTCGGTGGGCGTCGGCATGGGCCAGGTCAACCGGGTCGACTCCTGCAAGCTCGCGGTCGAGCGGGCCGGGGAGCGGGCCAAGGGCGCGTACGCGGCCTCGGACGCGTTCTTCCCGTTCGCGGACGGCCCTGCCATCCTGATCGCGGCCGGCGTCAAGGCGATCGTCCAGCCGGGCGGTTCGATCCGGGACGAGGAGGTCGTCGCGGCGGCCGCCGAGGCCGGGGTGACGATGTACTTCACCGGTGCGCGGCACTTCTTCCACTGATCGCGTTCCACCGCTCGCCCGGCGCACCGCCCGGGTGACGGCATGACAGAGCGGCCCCCCGCCTCCGGATGGGGAGCCGGGCCGCTCGTCGTCCGATCCGCTCGGACCGGGCCGGTCAGTGGTGCGGCCGGTCAGTAGCGCGGCCGGGCGAACCAGGCGACGCCGTCCTTGACGCTCATCCCGACGATCATCGTGATCGAGACCGCGAGCCACATCAGCGTGAAGACGATGCCGACCGGGTTGGCGTTGTTGGCGAACGAGCCGGCCAGTCCCAGCAGGCCGAGCAGCGCGCCGAACGAGCCGTACACCAGGGTGGTGATGCGGACCGCGGGCCCGCCCTTGCCGAACTTCACGCCCAGCGTGATGGAGAAGGCCGCGAACAGCGCGCACACGATGCCGACGACCACCAGCACGCCGGCCGCCGCGTTGCCGAAGCCGTTGAACGGGTCGCTCCCGTCGATCTGCTGGGCCCGGTTGGTGACCTCCTTGGCCGCCGCGGCGGCTATCAGGTAGATGCCGCCACCGATGATCTGCACGGCGCCGATGATGAACAGCAGCACCCGGGTGGTGACCACCAGGCCCGGCATGTTCTGCGGGACGGCCGGCGGGTAGCCGTAGCCCGGTCCGCCGCCGTAGCCCGGCGCGGGCGGCGGGTAGCCGTACCCGGCCGGCGGGGCCTGCTGGGGGTAGCCGTAGCCGGGAGCCTGCGGCGGCTGGCCGTACGGGTTGTTCGGGTTGTTCGGGTCGGGCGGGTAACTCATCGATGCCTCCGGGCAGTTGCGGGGACGTGGGGACGGGACGGAGGGCCCGGTTCCGGTTGGCGAGTCGGGTCGCCGGTGGAACGGGACGCTAACGGAGGGGAGTGACAGCCCGGAGCGGATCCGGGCGCGGCCGGCTCAGGCGCGCGGTGAGAGCGCTGAGAGCGGTGAGAGCAGTGCGAGCGGAGTCGTCGACGGGCCCGCTGCGGGCAGGACGGCGCCGCAGTGGTCGGGCGGCTCGGTCTGAAGTGGTCGGCTCACGTGCTCTTTCCCCCGGGTACGCCCCCGCCGGGTGTCCGTCGGCCCGTCACCGGGCCGGGTCGCGGCAGGGAATGCCCGCATATCGTCAACCGGACGGCGGGGCCGTGTCCAGCCGGTTCCGCGCGCCGGACCGAGACTGTGGCGCAACCGCAACGTGGTCCGGGCCTTCCGTACCCGTCCGAACCCGTCCGACCGCAGGACGGGAGGCTGGCGGGGGCCGACGGGGGCCGACGGGGGCCGACGGGGGCCGGCGGGGGCTGGCGGGAGGACGACGGGGGTTCGAAGACGGGCCCTGGTGCGGCGGCTTGCCGCGATCCGGGAGAATGGGGTCATGACTGCCCAGATTCTCGATGGCAAGGCCACCGCCGCCGCGATCAAGTCCGAACTCGCCGCCCGCGTGGCGGTCCTCAAGGCGAAGGGCGTCACGCCCGGCCTCGGCACCGTCCTGGTCGGCGACGACCCGGGCAGCCGCTGGTACGTCAACGGCAAGCACAAGGACTGCGCCGAGGTCGGCATCGCCTCGATCCAGCGCGAGCTGCCCGCGACCGCCACCCAGGAGGACGTCGAGAACGTCGTCCGCGAGCTCAACGCCGACCCCTCCTGCACCGGCTACATCGTCCAGCTGCCGCTGCCCAAGGGCCTGGACCAGAACCCGGTCCTGGAGCTGATGGACCCGGACAAGGACGCCGACGGCCTGCACCCGACCTCGCTCGGCCGGCTCGCCCTGGGCATCGAGGGGCCGCTGCCGTGCACCCCGCTGGGCATCGTCGAGCTGCTGCGCCGGCACGACGTCGAGATCAACGGCGCCGAGGTGGTCGTGGTCGGCCGCGGCGTCACCGTCGGCCGCTCGATCGGCCTGCTGCTGACCCGCCGCAGCGAGAACGCCACCGTGACCCTGTGCCACACCGGCACCCGGGACCTCGGCTACCACCTGCGCAAGGCCGACATCATCGTGGCCGCCGCGGGCGTGCCGCACCTGGTCAAGCCGGAGGACGTCAAGCCGGGCGCGGCGGTGCTGGACGTGGGCGTCAGCCGCAGCGAGGGCAAGATCGTCGGCGACGTGCACCCGGGCGTGGCCGAGGTGGCCGCCTGGATCTCCCCGAACCCCGGCGGCGTGGGCCCGATGACCCGCGCGATGCTGCTTAACAACATCGTCGTGGCGGCCGAGCGCCGCGCCGGCGTCTGACCCCGCGACCGACACCACCACGAGGGACGGCGAGCATGACGGAACCGCGACCGGCGCGGACCCCGCGCAGGCCGGTCAAGACCACCGGCACCCTGCCGCCCGAGGGCGCGGCCGCAGCCCTCGGACGCGACCACACCCTGCCGGTCCGGCAGTGGCCGATAACGCTGGTCCTGCTGGTGGTCGGGGCCGGCCTCGCGGTCACCTGGTTCGCCGACTTCAAGGACGGCTTCAAGTACGGGCTGCTGATCCTCGGCTGCGGGGTGCTGCTCGGGGCCGTCCTGCGGCTGGTGCTGCCCGAGGTCGGGATGCTGGCGGTGCGCAGCCGCTTCACCGACGTGATCGTGCTGACCTTCCTGGGAGCGTCGATCGTGCTGCTGACCCTGGTGGCGCAGCCGAACCCGTGGCTGGAGATCCCGTTGCTCGACAACATCGGCAAGTTGATCGGCCGGCCCAAGCACTGACGCCGGGGTGACCGTGACGGCCCCCGCCCGGCGAGCCACGGCGGGGGCCGCCGGCCGGGGTGTCGCAACAGCCCGGCCCCCACCCGCGGCGGACGCTGACCATGGGGATAACCAGGAGCCCGTCACACCATGTCGAGCGCGCAGACACC
>NZ_JBHWIJ010000121.1:7035-14135 GCF_042732255.1 Kitasatospora sp. NPDC059803
CGGCGCGGGTGCGGCGGCGGCCGGGCGGGTGTCCGGCCTGCCGACGGCGACGGTCTCCCCGGCGCGGGTGGGGCGGGGGGGGGGCCGCCGTCCGTTGTGACGCATCAGCCAGGCCCGCACCCGCGGCGTACGCTTCCCTTTGCGATAACCTGACGCCGGTCTCTCGATGTCGAGAGACCATCCTCGGCTCCAGCGCGCCGGTGTGCCTGGGGCACCTGGCGATCTGCTGGAGAAGGTAGAAATGACCCGCACCCCCGTCAACGTCACCATCACCGGAGCGGCCGGCCAGATCGGCTACGCGCTGCTCTTCCGCATCGCCTCGGGCCACCTGCTCGGTGCCGACGTCCCGGTGAACCTGCGCCTCCTGGAGATCCCGCAGGGCCTCAAGGCCGCCGAGGGCACCGCCATGGAGCTCGTCGACTGCGCGTTCCCGCTGCTGCGTGACATCACGATCACCGCCAACCCGAACGAGGCCTTCGACGGCGCCAACGTCGCGCTGCTGGTCGGCGCCCGTCCGCGCACCGCCGGCATGGAGCGCGGCGACCTGCTGCAGGCCAACGGCGGCATCTTCGGCCCGCAGGGCAAGGCCATCAACGACCACGCCGCGGACGACATCAAGGTCCTGGTCGTCGGCAACCCGGCCAACACCAACGCCCTGATCGCCCAGCGCAACGCCCCGGACGTCCCGGCCGAGCGCTTCACCGCGATGACCCGCCTGGACCACAACCGTGCGGTCGGCCAGCTCTCCGTCAAGACCGGTGCGCCCGTCTCCGACATCAAGCGCGTCACCATCTGGGGCAACCACTCCGCCACCCAGTACCCGGACATCTTCCAGGCCGAGATCGCCGGCAAGCCGGCCTTCGAGGCCATCGGCAGCGACCAGGCCTGGCTGGACGAGACCTTCATCCCGACCGTCGCCAAGCGCGGCGCGGCCATCATCGAGGCCCGTGGCGCCTCCTCGGCCGCCTCGGCCGCCAACGCCGCCATCGACCACGTGTACACCTGGGTCAACGGCACCGCCGAGGGCGACTGGACCTCCATGGGCGTCGTCTCGGACGGCTCCTACGGCGTCCCGCAGGGCCTGATCTCCTCCTTCCCGGTCACCACCAAGGCCGGCAAGTTCGAGATCGTCCAGGGCCTGGAGATCTCCGACTTCTCGCGCGCCCGCATCGACGCCTCGGTCAAGGAGCTGACCGAGGAGCGCGACGCGGTCCAGGAGCTGGGCCTCATCTGAGCCCCGCAGCACAGCTTTTCCCGACGGCCCGCCGTCTCCTTCCCGGAGGCGGCGGGCCGCCGTGTGACCGGCCGCCGCCCCTTCTTCCACTCCCCGGGCGCCGGCCGGTCCTACACTGACCCGCTGTGAACGAAACCCTCGGGGACGCTCTGCTCGTCCTCGTCTTCATCCTGCTGGGCGGGCTGTTCAACGTCGCCGAGATCTCGCTGATCTCGCTGCGCGAGGGCCAGATCCGGACGCTGGAGGCGCTCGGCACCCGGCGGTCCGCCCGGGCCGCGCACCTGGCCGCCGACCCCAACCGCTTCCTGGCCGCCGTCCAGGTCGGCGTGACCTGCATGGGCTTCCTGTCCGCCGCCTTCGGCGCGGACACCCTGGCCGGCAAGGTCGCCCCGCTGTTCGTCCGGGCCGGGCTCACCGAGGGCGTCGCCGACGCGATCGCCCTGGTCGGCCTCACCTTGGTGATCAGCTACGTCTCGCTGGTGCTCGGCGAACTCACCCCCAAGCGGATCGGCCTGCAGCGGGCCGAGTCGATCGCGGTGATCGCGGCCCCGGTGGTGGATGTGATGTCGGTGGCGCTGCGCCCGGTGATCTGGCTGCTCGGCCACTCCACCAACCTGATGGTCCGCCTGCTGGGCGGCGACCCGGCCGCCGGCCGTGGCTCGATGAGCTCCGAGGAGCTGCGCGGCCTGGTCGCCGCCAACACCGAACTCGGAAGCGACGAACGGGCGTTGATCGCGGACGTGTTCTCCGCCGGGGAGCGGCAGCTGCGCGAGGTGATGGTCCCGCGCACCGAGGTGACCTTCCTGGACGCCGAGCGCCCGCTGGCCGCCGTCCGGCACCAGGCGGACACCTCGCCGCACTCGCGCTACCCGGTGGTCGAGGGCAGCGCCGACGCCGTGGTCGGCTTCGTGCACGTCCGCGACCTGTACGGCGCGCGCGGCGAGCAGGCCGCCAAGGTCCGTGACCTGGCCCGCCCGGTGAAGCTGCTGCCCGGCACCAAGCGGGTGCTGGAGGCGATGGGCGAGATGCGCCGCGAGGGCCACCACCTGGCCATCGTGGTGGACGAGTACGGCGGCACCGCCGGGATCGTCACCCTGGAGGACCTGGTCGAGGAGGTGATCGGCGAGATCCGGGACGAGTACGACCGGCCGGAGACCGCCGCGACCCGCCGGCTGGTCGGCGGCGGCATGGAGCTGGACGGCCTGCTCAACCTCGGCGACTTCACCGAGGAGACCGGCGCCACCCTGCCCGAGGGCCCGTACGAGACGGTGGCGGGCTGCCTGGTCGCCTCGCTCGGCCGGCTGCCCCGGGAGGGCGACCAGGTGCGCGTCCCGGTCGAGGGCGGTGGCGGGGTGCTGCTGACGGTGGCCAAGCTGGAGGGCCGGCGGATCGCCCGGGTGAGGGTGAGTGCGGTCACACTGGCGGAACCGCCTGGGGCGGATGTTTCCTGAGCGCCCGGTGGAACTGGAACAATGGCCCGCATGGTCAACGCAGCGGTCACTGGTCCGGTCAAGGACCGTCCCCGGGTTCTCTCCGGCATCCAGCCCACCTCCGGCTCGTTCCACCTCGGCAACTACCTGGGCGCGGTGCGCCAGTGGGTGGACCTGCAGAAGGAGAACGACGCCTTCTACATGGTCGTCGACCTGCACGCGATCACCGTCTCGCAGGACCCGAAGGAGCTGCGCGAGAACACCCGGGTCTCCGCCGCCCAGTTGCTCGGCGCCGGCCTGGACCCGGAGCACTGCACCCTGTTCGTCCAGTCGCACGTGCCCGAGCACGCGCAGCTCGCCTGGGTGATGAACTGCCTCACCGGCTTCGGCGAGGCCTCCCGGATGACCCAGTTCAAGGACAAGTCCGTCCGGCACGGCGCGGACAGCACCACGGTCGGCCTGTTCACCTACCCGGTGCTGATGGTCGCGGACGTCCTGCTCTACCAGGCGGACGCCGTCCCGGTCGGCGAGGACCAGCGCCAGCACCTGGAGCTCACCCGCGACCTCGCCGACCGCTTCAACACCCGCTACAGCCCGACCTTCACGGTGCCGAAGCCGTACATCCTCAAGGAGACGGCGAAGATCCAGGACCTCCAGGACCCGGGCGCCAAGATGAGCAAGTCCGCCTCCTCGGACAAGGGCCTGGTCAACCTGCTGGACGAGGCGAAGGTCAGCGCCAAGAAGTTCAAGAGCGCCGTCACCGACACCGGCACCGTCGTCTCCTACGACGAGGACGGGAAGCCCGGCGTCTCCAACCTGCTGCGCATCCACTCCGCGCTCAGCGGCCAGTCGATCGACCAGCTGGTCGCGCACTTCGAGGGCAAGATGTACGGCGCCCTGAAGACCGAGCTGGCCGAGCTGTTCACCGAGTGGGTCACCCCCTTCCAGGAGCGCACCCGCACGTTCCTGGACGACCCGGCGGAGCTGGACCGGGTGCTGGCGATCGGCGCCGAGAAGGCCCGCGAGGTGGCCGCGCAGACGTTGGAGACGGTGTACGACCGGGTCGGCTTCCTCCCGGCCGCCAAGCGGTGACTCCCCTCACACGCCTGCCCGATGGTGACGGTCTCCCCGAGGCCGTCACCATCGGCGTGTCCGTGAGCGTTCCGGATCCGTACGGTGCGCGGATCCAGGACGCCCGGGCCGGGCACGGCGATCCGCTGGCCCGGTCGATACCGACGCACGTCACCCTGCTGCCGCCGACCGAGGTGCCCGCCGAGGCGCTGCCGAAGATCGAGGAGCACCTGGCGGCGGTGGCGGCCGCGCACCGGCCGTTCCGGATGCTGCTGAGCGGCGCCGGCACCTTCCGCCCGGTCTCCCCGGTGGTGTTCGTCCGGGTCGAGGAGGGCGCGCAGGAGTGCCGGCTGCTGGAGGCGGACGTCCGCTCCGGCCCGCTGGCCCGCGAGCTGGCGTTCCCGTACCACCCGCACGTGACGGTCGCGCACGGCCTGCCGGACGACGCGCTGGACCAGGCGTACGCGCAGGCGCGCGGCTTCCGGGCGGCCTTCCCGGTGCCGGGCTTCGGCCTCTCCCGCTTCGACGCGGACGAGGTCTGGCGGCCCTGGCGGAGCTACCTGTTCTCCTGAACTACCGCCCTGATCTTCAACTACCGTACTGACCTTCCGAGTTCGAGCATCCGGTCGACCACCCGGCGGGACGCGCCGCCGTCGTCCAGGACGCAGTGCTCGGCCCGGAAGCGCCGGTGGCGCTCCGCGTACCCGGGCGGCAGGGCCGCGCCGGTGTCGGCGAGTTCGCGCAGCGCGCCGAGCAGTCCGGCCGAGGTGGGGACGAGCGGGCCGGGGGCCTGCGGCTCGAAGTCGAAGTAGAAGCCGCGCAGGGTGTCGCGGTAGTGCTCCAGGTCGTAGGTGAAGAAGAGCACCGGGCGGCCGGTGACGGCGAAGTCGAACATGATCGACGAGTAGTCGGTCACCAGGACGTCCGCGACCAGCAGCAGTTCCTGCGGGTCGGGATAGTCCCCGCAGTCGTACAGGAAGCCGTCCCCGGCGCCCGGCAGCGGCTCGCGGACGTGCGCGTGCGGGCGGATCAGCAGCACGTGGTCCCGGCCGAGCAGGCGCCGGGCGTGGTCGAGGTCCAGCCGCAGGCCGAGCCGGAAGCCGTCGCCGTCACCGCGCTGCTGGTCCTCGCGCCAGGTCGGCGCGTACAGCACGATCCGCTTGCCGTCCGGGATGCCGAGCCGGCGGCGGACGGCCGCGGCGGCGGCCTCGTCGGGGCGGGCGAGCACGTCGTTGCGCGGGTAGCCGGCCTCCAGGATCTCGCCGTCGTAGCGGAACGCGCGGCGCAGGATCGGGGTGGCGAACGGGCTGGGGGAGAGCAGCAGGCTCCACTGCGGGGTCTCCCGGTCGAGCGCCTCCAGGTAGCCGTGGTCGGCCAGCCAGGGGTTATCGACGTCGTGGGCGATCCGCTTCAGCAGCGAGCCGTGCCAGGTCTGGAGCACCACCTGGCCGGGGCGGCGCTCCAGGAAGTCCGGGAAGTGCGTGTTGCCGACCAGGTACCGGCAGGTGGCCAGCGCGCGGTACCACTCCGGGCTCCAGATCCGGACGGCCCGGACCCCGGGCGGCAGTTCGGCCTGGGCGTCGTCGACCACCCAGAGGTGCTCCAACGGCGCGCCGCGGCGGGCCAGTTCGGCGTGCACCGCGCGCGGCGAGTCGGCGTAGCCGCGGCCGCCGAACACGTCGTACAGCACGGCCTCGCGCAGCGGTTCGCGGCGGGCGGCGGGGTAGTGGACGGCGCGCTGGCGGCTCTGCGTCCAGGCGCTGCGCTCGGTGGGGGTGAGCACCGGGGTGGAGTCCACCAGCAGGGTGTCGTGCCAGCGGCGCTGGAGCAGGATCCGCTTGCCGCCGGCCGTGGTGGCGGCGGGCAGCGCGGGAAGGGCGGCGGGTGCGGCGAGCAGCGGGCGGCTCGGGCCGGGCCGCCCGGCGGGCGTCAGCGCCGCCTCCCAGATGCCTTTGCGCAGGGGCAGCGCGGTGCCGTCGGCGCCGGTGCGGGTGGCGGGCAGCAGGACCTTGAAGCGGCCGTCCTGGTCGGCCTCGACGGGGGAGCGGACCTCGCTCGCGGTGCCGGTGTGCCGCAGGACGAGTTCCAGCCGGTCCGCGGCGCGGTCCGGGCAGCGGCCGGTGAGCTCGAAGCCGCCGGCCCGGACGGCGATCCGCTCGACCAGGCCGGCCGCGGGCTGGACGCACAGTTGGAGCCGGCCGTCGGCGAGGTGCTTGAGGTAGAGGGCGCGGTCCGGGGTGTCGGGCAGCCGGTGCTGGCCGGCGACCGGGCCGCCGCGCTCGTCCGGGCAGAGCTGCTCGGTGCTGCCGTCGGGGTGCAGGAACTCGGTGTCCCAGTGCTCCAGTTCGCCGCTGCCCCGGCCGTCGGCGGTGAACGGCCGGTACGGCAGGTGGACGGCGAAGGTGTTGCCGGTGCGGGCGACCGGCCGTTCGATCACGGCGTCGCTCTGCCGGTGGCGCAGCCGCAGCACGGTGCCGGTCGGGCAGGAGTCCGCGCTGCCGCGCAGGTCGAGGCCGTCGGCGGTGGGGGTGGCGTGGGTGAGCCGGATGCCGGGGCGTTCGAGCAGCAGCCGCAGTCGCCCGTCGGCGAAGTACGGCTGGAGGCGGACGTCGTGGTCCACCCAGTGGGCCGGCGGGTACTCGCCGGAGCCGCACCAGTGCGGGGCGAGGGCGCCGTACCGGCGGCGCAGCCGGGTGGGGCGCGGGCGGGTGAACAGGGTGGTCTCGATCTGCCAGTCGCCGAGCAGCCAGTCGGTGCCGTGGCGCAGCCGGCCGGGCTCGATCAGGGCGGTGAAGCCGGACCAGTCGTGGTTGAACTCGGGCTGGGCGCTGTCGTCGGTGACTTCGGGCAGCCGGCGGGGCCGGGAGCGCAGGTGGACGGGCGGCCGGGTCCCGTCGGCGTGGCGCAGGGTCAGCCAGGTCCAGGCGGAGCCGGGGCGGCCGGTGTCGAGGTCGTCCGGGCGGGCGAAGCCGGTGAGTTCCAGGCCGCGGCCGGTCCAGCGGGCGCGCAGCAGGCCGAAGGTGACGTCCTCGTCGGCGGCGGGCTGGTCGGTGCTCACACGGGGGTCGGCGTGCGGAAGGACGAACCGTGTGAGCGCAGGCATGGCGGGGGTCCTTCGGGACGGGGGCCGGGCCATGGGCGGTGGACCGGGGCCGCCGGACCGATGCCGAGAGGAAACCGGGGCCGAATTCATATCCCATACCGGAACGCCGTCCGGGTCAACAGTGCGAACCGGGGAATTTCCCGTGAAATTCGCTGACAAACACTAGTTCGAGTGCAATGTACAGGCAAAGGCCAGGGATATTGTCAGGGAATTCCCAGGAAAGCGCAGAGGCGGGGGCGGGCGGCGGGGGGCGGGCGCGGCC
>NZ_JBHWIJ010000121.1:14145-23362 GCF_042732255.1 Kitasatospora sp. NPDC059803
AACAGACCCTCCCAGCCAGAGACCTCCTGCGTCTCCGGGTCGAAATCTCCGGCCCGCCACGCCGCCGCCCCCGCCCCCCCGCCGCCCGCCCCCCCCCCCCCCCGCCTCGGTGGGGCTCTCGGGGGTGCTGCGGGCCACCCCGTGTTACTCGGTGCTGCTCGGCACTACTCCGCGCGGAGCATCGCGTCGACCACCCGGGCGGAGGCCTTGCCGTCGTCCAGGTCGCAGTACGCCGTGCGGAACGCGGCGGCCTTGTCGGCGTACTCGGCCGCGACCTCGCCGACCCGGCCGAGCGCGTCGACCAGTTCCTCGGAGGTGGCCAGCAGTGGGCCGGGCGCCTCCGCCTCGAAGTTCAGGCTGAAGCCGCGCAGGTTGTCGCGGTAGTGCTCCAGGTCGTAGGTGAAGAACAGGATCGGCTTGCCGGTCGCGGCGAAGTCGAACACGCTGGCCGAGTAGTCGGTGATCAGCACGTCGGCGATCAGCAGCAGCTCCGCCATGTCGGGGTAGCTGCCGACGTCCCAGATGTAGCCGTTGCCGGCGCCCGGGATCTGACCGCACATCATGCTGTGCCGGCGCACCAGCAGTACCTGGTCGTCGCCGAGCGCGGCCTTGGCCGCCGCCAGGTCGAGCCGCAGGTCCAGCTGGTACCCGCCGTTCGGCCGGCGCCGGTCCTCGCGCCAGGTCGGCGCGTAGAGCACGACCTTCTTGCCCTCGGGCAGGCCGAGCCTTTCGCGCACCTGTTCGGCGGTCTTCTCCCGGTCGGCCGCGAAGAGCAGGTCGTTCTTCGGCGAACCGCTTTCGAGGATCTCGCCCTTGTAATCGAACGCGCGTCGCAGGATCGGGGCCGACCAGCTGTTGCCGGCCGCCAGCAGACTCCAGCTCGGCACCTCCCGGGCGAGGCCCTTCAGGTAGTTCGCGTCCGTGAACCAGACCTTCTCGAAATCGAGGCCGATCTGCTTCAGCGGGCTGCCGTGCCAGGTCTGCAGGACCACCTGGCCGGGGCGGCGGACGAAGAAGTCGGGCAGGTGGGTGCTGGTGACGATGTACTTGGCGGTGGCCAGCGCCTCGAACCACTCCGGGCTCCACAGCCGGATCGCGCTCGCCGACTGCGGCAGATCGGCCTGGAGGTCGTCACTGCCCCACAGGTGCTCCAGCGGCAGGCCGCGGCGGACCAGCTCCTCGTGGACCGCCCGCGGCGAGTCGGCGTACAGGCCGCCGAGGCCGACGTTGTACAGCACGGTGTCGCGCACCGGGTGCCGGCGGGCGTTCGGGTAGTCGACGAACCGCAGCTGGCGCAGCCGGTAGCCGCTGCGCTCCTCCGGCAGCAGCGCCGAGTGCGACTCCAGGGAGAGGCCGTCGTGGTGGCGGCGCTCCAGCACGATGCGCTTGCCCCGGGACTCCACCTCCAGCGGCATCGCGCCGAAGCAGTCCGGCGAGATCAGCGCGTACGAGCTCGGAAGCTCCTCGGCCACGGCGCCGACCGGACGGAAGAAGACGTTCCAGGTGCCCTGGGCGAGCGGCACCCGGCCGGCGAAGGAGGCCGTCGGCACGGCGGGCAGCGCGGTCCGGAACCGTCCGTCCGCGATCTCCACCGGGTAGACGTGCTCCTCCTCGCGCCAGTCGTGCCGGACCACCAGCTCCCAGCGGTGCGCGCCGGACAGCGGGAACGAACCGCTGAGCAGGAAGCCGTCCGCGCCGCGGGCGGAGACCTCGTCCACCACCGGCTGCAGCAGCTGGTCGGAGAACTGCAGGTACCCGCTGGGGGAGGGCTTGGAGTAGAGCGCCCGGCGCTGGTCGACCGGGGCGTCCGGGTTGAGCGGCAGGTGCAGCTGCGCCGGGGCGTTGCGGTCGTCCCAGGTCACCGGGACGGTGCTGCCGTCGGCCAGGACCAGCGCGGTGTCCCAGCGGTCACGGGCGCGCTCGGCGGCCACCGGGTCCAGCTCGGCCCAGGCCTCGCGGAGGGCGGTCAGCTCGGCCACCGGGAAGGACACGCTGAACGGCTGCAGGCTGCCGACCGGCGCGCCCAGCTCCAGCGGGAAGGCCAGCTCGCGGTCGGACTCGACGTGGGTGAGCCGCAGCCGGGCCCCGGCGAAGCTGGAGCCGGAGCGGGCCGCGCCCGACACCTCGACCCGGCCGCCGTGCGAGGCCAGGCCGGTCACCCGGGCCTTGACCGTCTCCACCCGCAGGTAGACGGAGCCGTCCCGGACCCACGGCACGATCCGCACGTCCGGCTCGACCCAGTGCGCCGGGATGTACTGCGCGGTGTCGCTCCAACCGGCCCAGACCCGGCCCTTGTAGACGCCGCCCTTGCCCGCGCCGGCCACCAGGACGCGCCAGTTGCCGTCCTTCCACTGGCCGCGGTGCTTGAGCTTCTTCGGGTCGACGCCGACGGTGAAGCCGGCCCAGTCGCAGCTGTACAGGTCGTGGTGGCAGCTGGCGGTGGCCTCGGGGCTGTACTGGGTCTTCATCGGCACCGCGATCACCCGGCGGCCCTTGGCCTCGCGCAGCACCAGGGTGCGGACCATGTCGTGCTTGCCGGCCGCGCCCAGCTGCTCCGGGTACGCGTGCCCGGTCAGCTGCAGTCGCCCGCCGACCCAGGCCGTCTCGTACAGCCGGCTGCGCATGACCAGCGAGTTGTCCAGCTTGAGCACGCCGGACGGCACGCTCTTGCGCCCGCCGCGCAGGAACGGGTAGTCGGCGTACGGGCGCAGCAGACCGCGGGCCTGGACGCCGCCGTTGCTCTCGCCCTCGTACTTGATCTGCTCGACGAACTCGTCGATCCGGCCCTGGAGGGTCAGGTGGTACTTGAGCCGCAGCGGCGCCCGCAGCTTGCGGACCTGCTCGGGGCCGATCGCCCGCAGCAGCCGGCTGACGTTCTTGATGTAGGCGTCCCGGTACTCCTTGTCGCCGTCCACGACGGACCAGAAGAACATCGGGATCTCCTCGACGAGGGTGTTCTCGTCGTAGGAGCGCAGGTACTGGGCGAAGCGCGGATCGGTCTGCTTGCGCAGCCAGCCGCGGACCAGCTCGACCGAGGTGACGCGGTCGATCAGGCCCTTGGGGTTGGTGCGCATCTGGGTGATCGACATCTCGCCGACCTCGCGCTCGCGCCAGTGGTAGATCGGCTCGCAGAGCACGTCCACGCTCTTGGCGAGGTAGTGGTGCGGCACGCTGACCGGCGCGTCCTCGTACAGGATGCCCTCGGGGTAGAGGATGCCGGCCGCGTCGAAGAAGGAGCGGCGGTACACCTTGTTCCACGCGGTGCGGTCGGTGACCAGCGCCGGGACCTCGGTGATGTGCGTCTTGAGCTTGGTCTCCCTGAACGGCCGCGAGTGCCCGCCGGACTGGTAGTAGCCCACCGCGCGGAACCGCAGCACGTTGCCGGTGGCGAAGTCCGAGCCGGTCTCGTCCAGGGTGTTGATCATCAGCTCGTACGCGCTCGGCGGCATCGAGTCGTCACTGTCGACGAAGCACAGGAACTCGGCGTCCGGGTCGATGTGCCGGATGCCGGTGTTGCGGGCCGCGCCGAGGCCCTTGTTCACCTGGCGGACCAGGCGGAACCGCGAGTCCTTGGCCGCGTACGCCTCGGCGAGGGCCGCGCTGTCGTCCTTCGAACCGTCGTCGACCATGACGCACTCGAAGTCCGTGAAGGTCTGGGCGGCGATCGAGTCGAGGCATTCGACCAGGTAACGCTCGACGTTGTAGATCGGAACGACGATGGAGAGGCGGGGAGCCATCGGCTACGCAGGCCTTTCTCGGGAAGGAGCGTGGCAGCCCGTTGAGGGCCTGACCGCACTTTGGATCGGTGCGTACGTGCGCACCGATCCTACCTCCGGGCCATGGGGCCCTTCGGGGCCACTACGCTGGGCCCGTGCCCCGCTTCAGCGTGATCGTCCCCGTGTACCAGGTTCAGGACTACCTCGCCGAGTGTCTCGACTCGGTGCTCGGCCAGGGCGGCCCCGACCTCGAACTGATCGCGGTGGACGACCGCTCCCCGGACGGCTGCGGCCCGATGCTCGACGAGGCAGCCGCCGCCGACCCGCGGATCCGGGTGCTGCACCTGCCCGAGAACGTCGGCCTCGGCCGGGCCCGCAACGCCGGCCTGGAGGCCGCCACCGGGGACTACGTGATCTTCCTCGACAGCGACGACACGCTCACCCCCCAGCTGCTCAAGAGCGTCGACGACCGGCTCGCCGCCACCGGCGACCCGGACGTCCTGGTCTACGACTACGCCCGCACCTACGCCGACGGCCGGATCACCCGGGCCGCCTCCGCCCACGTGTTCGGCGCCGCCTCCCGGGACGTCTTCGACCTCGCCGCCCGCCCCGACCTGCTCGACCTGCTCCAGGTGGTCTGGAATAAGGCCTACCGCCGCGACTTCGTCACCGCCCAGCAGCTGGTCTTCCCGGCCGGCTACTACGAGGACACCCCCTGGACGTACCCGGCGCTGCTCGCCGCCGCCCGGATCACCCTGCTCGACGAGGTCGGCGTGCACTACCGCCAGCGCCAGGAGGGCGGCAACATCCTGGCCACCGCCAGCCGCAAGCACTTCGACGTCTTCGCCCAGTACGACCTGGTCTTCGCCTTCCTGGACCGCCGCCCCGACCTCGACCACTGGCGCCCGGTCGTCTACGGCCGGATGCTGCACCACCTCAACACCGTCGTCTCCAAGCCCGGCCGGATCCCGCCCGGCGACCGCCGCGAGTACTTCCGCCGCGCCGCCGCCCACTGCGCCCGGCTCCGGCCGGCCGGCTACCGCCCGCCGCCCGGCGTGGACGGCGTGCGCACCGAACTGCTCAGCCACGGCCGCTACGGCGCCTACCAGGCCGTCCGCGCCCTCGCCCGGGCCCGCCGCCTGGTGAAACGCTAGAAGCTGCGCCGAGCCTGACGGCCATTCGGAGGACGGACCGGTATAACCGGTCGGGTGGACTTCCTGACCCGCCTCCCGGTCGTCGGCCCGCTCGTCACGTGGGTGCTGCGCAGCCGCCCGTACCGGGTGTACGAGTACTTCTCCGCGGCCCGGGGCAACCGGCTGGCCGGCGCGGTCACCTTCTTCGGGTTCCTCGCCCTGTTCCCGCTGCTCACGGTGGGCCTGGCGATCGCCGTCTCGACGCTCAGCAGCAGCCAGGTGGCGGACCTGCAGAAGCACATCTCCGACCAGCTGCCGGGCATCTCGCAGGCGCTCAACCTGCCGTCCCTGGTGGCCAACGCGGGCGCCGTCGGACTGGTCAGCGGGGCGCTGCTGCTGGTCTCCGGCCTCGGCTGGGTGGACACCATGCGCACCTCGATCCGGGACGTCTGGCAGCTGCCCGACGACGACACCAACGTGGTGCTGCGCAAGGTCTGGGACTGCGCGGTGCTGGGCGGCCTCGGCGTGGTGTCGCTGATCTCGGTGGGCGCCTCCACCGCCGGGACGACGCTGGCCGGGCGGATCGCCGACTGGACCGGCCTGCGCAGCGGCTACCTGCTGACCGGGGTCGGCGTGCTCATCGCCATAGCGTGCGACACGCTGCTCTTCGCCTACCTGCTGGCGCCGTTCCCCGGGATCGGCGGCCAGCGCCGGCGCGACGTGCTGCAGGGCGCGCTGATCGGCGCGGTCGGCTTCGAGCTGCTGAAGGTCCTGCTCGCCTCCTACCTCGGCTCCGTCGCCGGGAAGAGCCTGTACGGCGCCTTCGGCGTGCCGGTGGCGCTGCTGCTGTGGATCAACTTCGTCTCCCGGCTGCTGATGTACTGCGTGGCCTGGACGGCGATGGCCGACCCGGTGGCCGCCCGGGAGCGCACCCGGGAGCACGCCCGGGCGCTGCTGGCGGCGGCCGACGAGGCGCAGGCGGCCGCGGACACGACGGCGGCCCGGCCCCGGGAGGAACCCTGAGGCCGGGCCGTCCGTCCGGCCGTCACCAGCCGGCCGCTCCGCGGCGTCCGCGCCGTAGGACCAGCACCCCGTAGCCGGCCGCGGCCGTCACCAGCACGACGGCCAGCCAGCCGCCGAGGCCGAGCCCGTCGTCCTCGGCGGCGGGGGTGGCAGTGGGGGTGGTGCCGGGCCGGGTGGCGGGGGTGGAGTCCGGCGGGGGCGCGCCGGCGGTGCCGCCGGCCTGGCCGCTCGGCTCGCCGTCCGGCGGGAGTTCGTCGACCAGCTTGCCGACCGGCTGCACCTTTCCGGCCGCCGCGAAGCCCCAGTCCAGCAGGGCCGCGGTCTCGTCGTAGACCTTCTGGTAGCTGTCCGGGTGCATCACGGTCACCAGCAGGGTGCGGCCGTTGCGTTCGGCGGCGCCGACGAAGGTCGAGCCGGCGTTGGTGGTGAAACCGTTCTTCACCCCGATCAGGCCGGGGTACTTGCCCAGCAGGCGGTCCGTGTTGGCGATCCCGAAACTGCCGCGCTGGCCGGTGTTCTTGTCCACCGCGCCCGGGAACATCGCCTGCCGGGTGGCGCAGTACATCCGGAAGTCGGGGTTGCGCAGGCCGGCCCGGGCGAACAGCGACAGGTCGTAGGCCGAGGAGAGCTGCCCGTCCATGTCGTAGCCGTCCGGGGAGATCACCCGGGTGTCCCGGGCCTGGAGGGCGTCGGCGCGGGACTGCATCTCGACGACGGTCTGCTCGACGCCGCCGTTCATGTGCGCCAGGACGTGCACGGCGTCGTTGCCCGAGCTCAGGAACACCCCGCGCCACAGGTCCTCGACCCGGTATTCCAGGTTCTCCTTGATGCCGACCAGGCTGCTGCCCTCACCGAGCCCGAGGATCTCCTCGTCGGCGACCTTGTGCACCGTGCTGCGGTCGAACTTGGGCAGCACGGTGTCGGCGAAGAGGATCTTCAGGGTGCTGGCCGGGGCGAGCCGCAGATGCGGGTTGCTGGCCGCCAGCACGTCGCCCGACGTGGCGTCGGAGACTATCCAGGACTCGCCGGTGAGGTCCCTCGGCAGGGTCGGGGCTCCGGCCAGCGGCGAGACCTGGACGCCGGAGCGCCCGAGCCGCTCGCCGCCGACCACGGAAGCGGCCGGGGGCGGCTCCTGCGGGGCGGCGACCGCCCCCGGGGCGGCTAACAGGGCCGGGAGGACCGCGGCGGTCGTGACGAACAGATGCGCGAATTTCTGACGACGTGTGGACACGCGCAGACCGTACCCACTTCGGGGTATCCGCTGTGCGCCACACCGGGCCGGTCCTCCGTATGAGGGGCCCGCCCTACGCCGATCGGCGGTCCGCGCATACTGGGGGACGCACCCCGCCTCCCCACCCCCGACGAGGACCCCCATGAAGCTCAGCCGCCGCACCTCCTGGTTCCTGACCGCCTTCGGCGTCTGGTCGATCATCATCTGGACCACCTTCGTCAAGAACCTCTGGAAGGACTCCGGCGGCCAGGCCTTCACCAACGGCGACCACTCCCAGCCCACCGCCTTCTTCTGGATCCACCTCCTCCTCGCCGTCACCTCCTTCCTCCTCGGCATCGCCGTCGGCGCCATCGGCCTGCGCGGCCTCCGCGCCACCCGCCGCACCCCGGCCACCGACTGAATCTCCGTTGCCGCTGTCGGTCCCCACTGGAAGGATCCTCACCGCTCGTACACGTAACGAGATCTCTCGACCAAAGGGGTGGGGTACCTCCATGACACTTCGGCATGCCCGCAGACTCGGCGGGGTGACGGCGGCCGCGATCGCGGCCGGCCTGCTCACCGCGCCCGGCGCCTTCGCCGCCGACACCGCGCCGGCCGTCCTCGGCACCAGCCAGGGCAGCGAGTACCGCGCCGACGCCTGCGACTCGACCACCGACCCGAGCTGGGTCGGACGGACCACGAACGGCCCGACGCTCAACGCCAAGGTCACCGGCACCGGTGCCCGGTTCGGCGTCTGGGACGAGACCACGGGCGCCCAGGCCCCGGTGTTCACCGGCGAGGCCCAGGCGTACGGCCAGCAGGCCAAGGTCGCCGTCCCCGGCCTGGTGGACGGGCACGGCTACGCATGGCACGCCTGGGCCGTGCAGGACCAGCAGGCCTCCGCCCCGTCGGCGGACTGCCACTTCCGCGTGGACACCACGAGCCCGACCGCCACGGTCTCCTCGCCCGACTTCCCGGCGAGCGGCACCGCCACCAAGTACGCGGGCCAGAAGGGGACCTTCGTCCTCACGACCGCCGACCCGGCCCCGGCCGGCGGGCAGGCCTCCGGTGTCGACTGCGTCCGGTACGGCTTCAGCAACCTCGGTGTCGGCGGCTGCGACTCGTCCGATGCCGTCAAGCCGGGCGCCGACGGCACGGTGACGGTAGATCTCAAGGTCCGGGACTGGGGGACCAACATCCTCAACGTCCAGGTGACGGACAAGGCGGGCAACGTCGGCGGGGCGTCCTACACCTTCTACGCCCCGTCGAACCCGAACCCGCCGAAGACCCTCGGCGACGTCGACGGGGACGGCACCGCGGACATCCTGCTGCCCGACGCGCAGGGCAACCTGCAGTACCTCGGCGTGAACGCGCCCGACACGACGCCGAATGCGGTGATCACGGGCGCCCACGCGCCGTACGACGGCAACTGGGCGCCGTTCCAGGTGGCCCACCTGGGCTGGTCGAACCAGCACGCGCCGTCCTCGGACGACCTCTTCGTCCACAAGCCGGGCGACGGCTACCTCTACCAGTACCGGAACTTCGACTACGGCTCCTTCTCCCAGACCTGGACGGGTGCCGGGCGTTCGACCCGCTGCGTGGACGGCACCGGGGCAGCCGCGGCGTGCCCCGCCGACTACGCCTCCGACTGGTCGAAGGCGGACCAGCTCGTCGCGTTCGGTCCGGCGACCGGCGGCTTCGCCCCGTCGCTGGTGACCCTTGAGGGCGGCAACCTCTGGCTGCATGCCGGCGGCAACTTCAGCTTCGGCACCCAGAAGGTCCGCAAGCTCACCACCACCGGTGACTGGGCCGACTACGACCTGATCGCCCCCGGCCCGGACGCCGCCGGCAACCTCGCCCTGTGGGCGCGCGACCGGGCGACCGGTGACCTGCACGCCTACCCGGTCCCGAAGAAGGCCGACGGCACCTTCGACTTCTCCGCGCTCGCGGACCCGAAGGCGAACGTGGTCGCCACCGGCTTCACCACCGCCGCCTACCCGACCCTCGGCAGCTCGGGCGACGGTGACGGGGACGGCACGCCGGACCTGTGGGCCGTGACCGCCGACCGGCACCTGGTGACCTTCAGCGGCTGGTCCGCCCCGAAGGACCTCGGCGCGCTGCGCTGAGCCCATGGC
>NZ_JBHWIJ010000122.1:0-12587 GCF_042732255.1 Kitasatospora sp. NPDC059803
ACCAGCCCGCCACCAGCGCGGCGGCCAGGTGCCCGGCCCGCATCGACGGCGTCATGCCCAACACCCCCCCCCGCCCCCCCCGGGCGGCACCACGTCCCAAGGACACTGCGCCCCAAGGACACCGCGCCCCGACAACATCGCGCCCTGTGAAGGAGGAGAGCCGTGACGGTGCGAACGATCGCGGCAGCCGCCCTGCTCGCCCTGGCGGCCGGCTGCTCGTCGAACCCCGGCCCCGCCGCGCCGGGCCCGCCCGCCCTGGTGCTCGACGAGCACGCCGACGGCACGACCGTGCGGGTGGCACCCGGCACCGTCATCCGGGTCGAGCTGCACAGCACCTACTGGTCCCCGGCCGCCGGCGACAGCCCGCGGACGCTGCGTCCGACCGCCACCGCGACCACCCCCGCCCCCTCCTGCCGGCCGGGCGGCGGCTGCGGCCAGGTCACCGCCGGCTTCCTCGCCGCCTCCCCCGGCACGGCCCGTCTCTCCGCCCACCGCACCACCTGCGGCGAGGCGCTGGCCTGCCCGCCCGGCCAGCGGGCCTTCACCGTGACGGTGACAGTCGGCTGACGGGTCAGTGCTGGACGCCGGAGGACAGCGAGAAGTCCGCGAAGTAGGCACGCTGGGTACTCGCCGGGCCCCAACTGGTGTCGTGGCCGCCGTAGAAGGTGGAGAAGAACACGCCGCCGAAGGGGATCCCGCCGATGCCCGAGGCCACCCCGCGCGCCGCGTAGACCTGGCGGCCGTCGTACCAGACGGTGACGTCCCCGGTGCCGCGGTCGACCAGCTGCTCGACGCTGTGCCACGCGCCGTCGGCCTGGAACCGCCAGTCGCCGAGCCCCTCGTCCACCCCGTAGCCGGTCGGGCCGGAGTTGGTCGGGGTGTAGAGGTAGACCTCGCCGTTGTCCGGCACGCCCTTGGCGCCGCGCCACATGTAGCGCGTCGACCAGCCTGCGCCGTGGTTGCCGCCCGACTCCTCGCCGATCCTGCCGCCGTACAGTCCGGGCAGCTTCCCCGCCTTGCCCCAGTCCCGGCCGGCCGGGAACTTGAGGGAGTACTTCAGGTCCAGCGTGTTGCCCTGGGCCAGGGCGGACAGGCCCAGGCTGGTCAGATCCGTGTAGAACTGGCCGCCGCCCGGGTTCGGGCAGTCGGCGCACTGGTTGGAGGAGGACCCGGCCCCGTAGACGACCTGGAGCGCCGAGCCGCCCCCGGGAGCGGCCGCGTCGTCGACCGCGCTCAAGTCCGAACCGCCCCACGTCCCCTGGTCGGCCGCGCCCCAGGCGTGCTTCCACTGGTCCGTCCCGTAACCGCGGAACTGGCCGGTCCAGGCCGTCTTCCCGCTCGCCACCGCGGCCGGCGCGGCTCCCCTCGCTCCCTCGGACCCCGAGGCGGCCGGCGCGGCGATCGAGGCCGCGGCGGGCGACGTCGACGGGGCGCAGGCGGCCAGGGCGGCGGCCGCGAGCACCGATCCGAACACACGACGAGTGCTTTTCATGACTGCCCCTCCCGACGGGACCGGGCCGGGACGGCCCACCCGCTCCATGTGACGCTCCGCCACCGGGTCACAGTAGCGGCGCCCGATGTGACGTGACCATCACACTCCCGGGTGACGGCGGGGCGGGGTCCCCGGCCCCCGGCCCTCCCGATGCGGGCGATGTGCGAGGTGGCGATGCGGCCGCGAAGATTCCTCCGAACGTCCGGCGGAGGACGTCAAGACCGCGGCGATGGCTCCGACCACCGGTCGAGGAGCCCAGCCGGGCCCGCGAACCACGAGGAGCACGAGATGAAGTTCCTGATCAGCCTGCACATCAACCCGGCCGTGATGGACGCGCTGACCGACGAGGAGAAGGCGGCGATCGGCCACGGCCACGGCGAGTTCATCGAGGCGCTGAAGGCGTCCGGAGAGCTGATCACCACCCAGGCACTGGTCGATCCGACCCAGGCCGCCGTGGTGACCGTGCGCAACGGCCAGCCGGTGGTGACCGACGGCCCGTTCCTGGAGGCCAAGGAGTACCTGGGCGGCTTCTACCTGATCGACTGCGAGGACAAGGAGCGGGCGATCGCACTGGCGGCGCGGATCCCGGACACCGCGATCGAGGGCCTGGGGGTCGAGGTGCGGCAGGTGATGTTCGCCGACGGACACTTGGAGGCATGACAGCACCGGACTTCGAGGACCTGCTGCGTGCGCTCACGCCGCAGGTCCTCGGCACCTTGGTTCGCCGGTACGGCCGGTTCGAAGGGTGCGAGGACGCCGTCCAGGAGGCCGTTCTCGCCGCCACCGTGCAGTGGCCGTCCGAGGGGATGCCGGACAATCCGCACGGCTGGCTGGTGACCGTCGCGGCCCGGCGGCTCATCGACCAGTTGCGCCGCGACCGCGCGCGCCGCGAACGGGAGTCGGCAACGGCCGCCGAGGTGGTGCCGCCGGAGGTGCCGGACACCGACGACACGCTCGTCCTGCTGTTCCTGTGCTGCCATCCGACGCTCACCGCGGCCTCCCGGACCGCCCTGACGCTGCGGGCGGTCGGCGGTCTGACCACCGCCGAGATCGCCCGCGCGTTCCTGGTGCCGGAGGCCACCATGGCGGCCAGGATCAGCCGGGCCAAGCAGCGCATCAGGGCCGCCGGCAGCTCGTTCGCCCTGCCGGACGGCGCGGAGCGCGAGGAACGGCTGCGGGTCGTGCTGCACGTGCTCTACCTGATCTTCAACGAGGGCTACACCGCCACCTCCGGGCCGGAGTTGCACCGCCCCGACCTCGCGCGCGAGGCGATCCGGTTGACCAGGACGGTGCACGCGCAGCTGCCCGGGGACGACGAGGTGACCGGGCTGCTCGCACTGATGCTGCTGACCCACGCCCGCCGGGAGGCCCGGACCACCCCGGCCGGCGACCTGGTGCCGCTGGACGAGCAGGACCGCAAGGCCTGGGACCGGGCGCTGATCGACGAGGGCGTCGGACTGGCCGAGGCGGCGTTGGCCGGCCCGACCCTGGGGCCCTACCAGTTGCAGGCCGCCATCGCGGCCACGCACGCCGACGCGGCCACCGCCGAGGAGACCGACTGGCCCCAGGTGCACGCCCTCTACCTGATCCTGGAACGGATCGCGCCCAACCCGATGGTCACCCTCAACCGGGCGATCGCGCTCGCCGAGACCGACGGCCCGGCCGCCGGGCTGGCCCTGCTGTCCGCCCTGGACGGTGACGGGCGGATGGCCGGGCACCACCGGCTGCTGTCCGTCCGGGCGCACCTGCTGGAGAAGGCCGGCGACCCGGCCGGCGCCCACGAGCACTACCGGCGCGCCGCGAAGGCCACCGCCAGCCTCTCCGAGCGGCGCTACCTGGAGGCCCGGGCCGCCCGGACCGGGCCACGCTCCGGCTGAACACACGTCCGGGGCGTCCAAAACGTCCAGCGCGCGGCCAGGGCCACCATGGGAACGGCCTGGGGCCGGCCCCGGCTCAACGACCCGGCGGCTCCATCCCCGGCCTGCCCCGCACCGCGTACGTCGGCAGCCGCAGTTCGCCGAGGACGGCCCGGGGCAGGCTCAGCCCGAACCGCCGCCCGACCGCGCCGAGGGTGCGGCGGCGGACGGCCGCGGGCGGCTCGCCCCCGGGACCGCGGGTGATCCCGTCGGGCTCCAGGACGCCTGCGGCGACCAGCTCGGGGACTAACAGGTCGGGCTCCCGGCCCCAGCGCCAGCGCTCCTCGGCGAGGCCGAACCCGCACAGCACGGCGCCGTCGCGGGCGTAGTCGAGCAGCGCCGGCGGGTGGTCCGGCATCGGGCGGAAGTGGACCACCTCGACCCCGTCGCGCGCTATCTCGGTGAGCCGTTCGCCGCCGGTGGAGTCGCCGTACTCGACCGCGAAGGACCACTCACCGGACTCGCCGACCCGGATCACGCCGTCGCCGTCGTCGCTCGGGCGGAACACCTCGATGTCGAGGTCCCACACCTCGGTGCCGCTGAGCGGCCCGGCCGCGGCGGCCGGATCGGCGCCCATCCGGCGGGCGAGCTCCTGCGGCGGTATCCCCCGGGCGAACAGGACGCCGTCGACGGAGCGCCCGGCGTCCGCGAGCCACCGGATGCCCTCCTCGCCCCCCGCCCCTTCGGTACCGTCCGTCATGACGCCCCCTCACCTCGCGCCGGCCCGCGTGGCCGGGCCGCCGGTCCGCACCCTAACGGACGCCACTGACAACCGGCGGCCCCCGGAAGCGTCCCGGCCGGTCGCCCTCAGCACCCTTCGGAGGAAGGGCAGTTCGACGGGGGCCGTCGGACGGCCGCGCTCAGGCGCTCAGGCGCCCCGGCGGTTCAGCTTCCCGCGCATCAGCACCGCGTACACCGCCGCCGCGACGACCATGCCGACCGGCAGCGCGAGGTCCGCACCGACGAGCGCGGCCACCGGCCCGGTGTACAGGGTGTCCACGCACAGCGCGGCGCCGGCCACCCCGGCCGCGAGGGCGAGCGCACCGGCCGGGTTGACGCCCGCCCGGTACCAGAAGGGGCTGCCCGGGGTCTCGTCCGTGAGCGCGCGGCCGTCGTAGCGGTTGCGGCGCAGCAGGATGTCGGTGGCGTAGATCGCGGTGCTGGGGCCGAGCAGGACGACGGTCAGCTGGAGCACGTTGCTGACGGTGTCGAGGAAGTTGGAGACCAGCAGCGCGTACAGCGTGAGGCAGACGGCGACGGTGCCGTCGACGAGCACGCTGAGCGTGCGGCGGATCCGGATGCCGACGGCTTGCAGGGCGAGGCCGGCGCTGTAGGCGGTGAGCGCGTTGACCGCGATCGTGCCGACGACCAGGGCGAGCAGGAAGACCGGGTCGAACCAGCCGGGCAGGATCCGTTGGAGGGCGGCCTGCGGGTCCGTCATGTCGACGGCGCTGGCGGCGAGTACGCCCAGGCCGCCGACGGCGACGCTGGGCAGGAAGCCGCCGAGGGCCGTCCAGCCGAGGACGGCGCGCGGGGAGGTGGTGTGCGGCAGGTAGCGGGAGAAGTCGGCGCTGGTGGTGTAGGACAGCGGGCCGGAGGCGATCAGGGTGACGCCGGCCAGGACGGCGGACCACAGGCGGGTGCCGGAGAGCGGTTCGGCGGGCGCGTAGCCGAAGTCGGCGTGCCGGAGCACCACGTACCCGACGACGGCGAAGGCGGCGGCGAGCGCCAGGGTGATCGGCAGGTAGAGCCGGAGGATCGCGGCGTGGCCGTAGACGCTGATGGTGAGCGTCACCACGACGATGGCCACCACGATGGCGATCTTGATCGGGGTGGTCGGGGTGATCCCGGCCTGCTCGGCGAGCGAGAACGCGGCGACGGCGGCCGCGGCGAGGTTGAGCGCGAAGTAGCAGACGGAGATCATCCAACCGGTGACGGCGTTGTTCACGCGGTTGCCGAGGACGCCGTACATCGCGCGGGTGATGACCTCGCTGGGCGCGCCCGCGGCCGGTCCGGAGACCGCCAACAGGCCGGTGCCCAGCCAGAACAGGTTGCCGACGACGACCACCGCGAACGCCTGGGGCAGGTCGAGCCCGGCCAGGACGAGGGCGCCGCCGACGACCAGGTTGAGGTAGTTGACGCTGGCCGCCGCCCAGACGGGGAAGAGTTCGCGGGCGCGGCCGCGCCGTTCGGTCTCGGGGATGTGGTCGATGCCGTGGACCTCGACCCGGCCGGCCCGCTCCTGCTGGAGCGGCGCGGCGGCGCGGGTGTCGGGGTGGGGGTGGTCCGGGAGCGTGGACGCCATTGGGGGCCCTCCGTGGGGGTGTCGTGCCCACCTGCTTGCTTATTGGTCGCACACTCAATAGCATCCGGCACATGACGTCAAGCGTTCAGCGCAAACGGGTCCGCAAATCCGCCGACGACCGGCGGGCGGAGATCGTCGAGGCAGCCGCCGCCGTCGCCCTCACCGAGGGCCTGGAGTGCATCACGCTGCGCAGGATCGCCGAGCAGCTCGACGTCAGACCCGGTCTGATCAGCCACTACTTCCCCGCCGTCGAGGACCTCGTCGCCGAGGCCTTCGGCAGCGCCGCCACCGCCGAACTGGAGACGCTGCTGCCCGCCGACCCGCACGACGGGTCGCCGCTGCACCACCTCGCACGGTTCTTCGCCCGCGCCACCGGGCCGGCCTACGACGACATGAGCCGGCTCTGGATCAACGCCCGCCACCTCAGCCGCTACCGGCCCGTCCTGCGCGACCGGGTCCTGGAGCAGCAGGCCGGCTGGCGCGGACGACTCGGCGGCGTCATCGAAGCGGGCGTCACCCAGGGTGAATTCCGCACCGATGACGTCGACGTGACGGCTCTTCAGATCCTGGTCGTGATCGACGGCCTCGCCGCCCACGCCAACACCGGCCTGCGCGACCACCCTTCCGCCGTCACCCGGCTCGCCGTGGCCACCGCCGAACGCGAACTCGGCCTGCCCGATGGCTCCCTCACCTGGAAAGACTGACCACTCCACCCCTCAACTCCCCCGCCCCGCAGCACCGTTGGAGCCGATGTGCGCACCTCCCTCGTCCTCCTGTCCGCCCGCCTGCTCGACCCGGCGACCGGCGGCCCCCTCCCGCAGACCGCCCTGGCCGTCGCCGACGGCCGGATCACCACCCTCGGCGACGACCGGGAGATCCGCCGGCTCGCCGACGCCGCCACCACGGTGGTCGACCTGAAGGGCGCCGTCGTCACCCCCGGGCTGGTCGACGGGCACCTGCACCCGGTCACCGGCGCCGAACTCACCCACGGCCTCGACCTCTCCGGCTGCACCGACCTCGCCGGGGTCCGCGCCGCCCTCGCCGCCGAGGTCCGCACCCTCGCCCCCGGCGCCTGGCTGCACGCCTGGGGCCTGGACCCGAACGTCTTCGGCGACCGGCCGGTGGGGTCCGCCGCACTCGCGCCCGTCCTCGACGGCGTCCCGGCGCTGCTCCAACTCTTCGACGCCCACTCCATGCTGGCCAGCCCGCGCGCCCTGGAACTCGCCGGCGTCGACGGCCCGCGCAGCTTCGCCCAGGCCGCCGAGGTGGTCTGCGACGCGACCGGGCGCCCCACCGGCCTGCTGCTGGAAGACGCCGCCTGCGAACTGGTCGAACGCGCCGCCCCGCAGCCCACCCGGGCCGAACGCCGCGCCCGCCTGGCCGCCGCGCTCGCCGCCATGGCCGCCGCCGGCCTCACCGGCGGCCACGCGATGGACGCGAACGGCGACAGCCTCGACCTCTACACCGAACTCGACGAGGCGGGCGACCTGCCGCTGCGGCTGCGGGTCGCCCCCTGGTGCCAGCCCGGGGTGGACGCGGACGGGCTGCGCGCCCTCATCGAGCAGCAGCACCGGGGCGGCCGGCTCTGGCGGGTCGACGGCGTCAAGCTGTTCATGGACGGCACCATCGACAACGGCACCGCCTGGCTGGAACGCCCGGACTGCCACGGCGAGTCCACCCACGCGTTCTGGCCCGACCCGGCGGAGTACACCCGCGTCATCGCGCACCTGCACCGCGCCGGCGTGCCGACCGCCACCCACGCCATCGGCGACGCCGCCGTCCGCCACGCGCTCGACGCCGTGGCCGCGGCCTCGGCGCAGGCCCCGGGGACGGCCGCCGCCGGGGCGCGAACCGTCCGGCACCGGATCGAACACATCGAGACCGCCCCGGACTCCCTCGTACGGCGCTTCGCCGAGCTGGGCGTGACCGCCTCCATGCAGCCCACCCACTGCTGCGACTTCACCCGGGCCGACCACACCGACAACTGGTCCCGCCGCCTCGGCGAGGAGCGCGCCGACCGCGCCTGGCGCTGCCGCGACCTGTGGGACGCGGGCGCCACCGTCGTGCTCGGCTCGGACTGGCCGATCGCCCCCTACCCGCCGCTCGGCGTGCTGGCCGGCGCCCGCCACCGCCGCCCGAGCCGCGACCTGACCCAGCCGCCGCACCACCCCGGGCAGGCGCTCACCGCCCTGGAAGCGCTGCGGGCGATGACCGTCAACGCCGCGCACGCGGCCGGGGAGGAGCAGCAGGCCGGCCGGATCGCCGTCGGGCACCGCGCCGACCTCACCGCCTTGGCCGCCGACCCGCTCACCACCCCCGCCACCGAACTGCCGGACGTCCCCGTGCTGCTCACCGTCCTGGACGGCCGCCCGACGCACCGCGCCGCGGCGCTCTGACCCACCGGGCGGAGCCCGCATCGACGCAGGTCGGGGGTTATCCCCCCGAAGAACCCGGCGGTCGGCCCCAGCGCGCCGCACCCTCGCCGCGAACGATGATCATCTCACCGAGCTTTCGGGACAAGGAAACTGAGGAGAGATCATGACCACGGCGAACAAGCGGCGGATCGGCCGGCGCGGGCTGATCGCGGCGACGGTGGCGGCCGCCACCACCGCCCTGCTGGCCCCGGTGGCCTCCGCCGCCCCTGCGGCGGACGGCCAACGGGGCACGGTGGTCCGCGCGTTGGAGCGGTCCGCGCACCCGCTGCGGTCGACCGAGCCCGGCGGCAGCACCAGCGACCTGCGGGCGCTCGGCGCGATGGTCGGGGACGCCAAGGTGGTGGGCCTCGGCGAGGCCACGCACGGCTCGCACGAGTTCTTCACCATGAAGGAGCGGGTCTTCCGCTACCTGGTCCAGGAGAAGGGCTTCACCACCTTCGCCCTGGAGATGAGCTGGTCGGCGGGCCTGAAGATCGACAAGTACCTCCAGGACGGCAAGGGCGACGCCCGGCAGATCGTCAAGGACGAGCTGGGCAAATCACCGTGGGAGCGCCAGGAGTTCGTGGACCTGATCAGCTGGATGCGCGAGTACAACCGCCAGCACCCGGAGCGCCCGGTCCACTTCATGGGCGACGACGTCGGCGCCCCCAAGCTCGGCGAGGAGGTCTTCGCCCGGGTCGACGCCTACCTGCGCAAGACCGACCCCGCGGCCCTGGCGCGCGTCGACGGGCTGTACGCGGGCCTGCGCCCGCTCGACGACACCGTCGCCTACCTGATGAACCGACCGGTGGCCGAGCGGAAGGAGAACGCCGCCAAGGCGCAGCAGGCGCTGGACCTGGTCACCGCCGCCAAGGGCGCCGGCGGCGAGGAGTACGACTGGGCCGTGCAGCACGCCCGCATCATCGCCCAGACCTTCGCCTTCGCCACCTTCGAACTCACCGACAAGGCCTCGGTGAACGCCGCGGAGGTCCTCCGCGACCAGGCCATGGCCGACAACACCGCGTGGTGGCAGCGCCACACCGGCGACCGGATGCTGCTCTCGGCCCACAACGGGCACGTCGGCTACCTGGCCAGCGATCCCGAGATGTACCCCAGGACGCAGGGCGCGATCCTGCGCGACACCCTCGGCCCGGAGTACCTGAACATCGGGTTCACCTTCGACCGGGGCTCCTTCCTCACCATGGGCGCCGCCCTCGGCACCGACTGGGAGAAGAACACCGTGCCCGCGGCCACGCCCGGCATGAACGAGTACACCCTGGACCAGGTCCGCCGCCAGGACTACTACGTCGACCTGCGCACCGCCCCCCGGGTGGTCCGCGACTGGCTGGACACCGCCCGACCCGTCTACGAGGCCGGGTCCACGTTCACGAAGGACCCGCTGCCCTCCGTCGCCCTCGGGCGGGCCCACGACGTCCTCATCCACCTCCACCAGGTCCACGAGGCCGAGAAGCTCTGACCTGACTCCGGCCCCGCCTCGGACCGGCGGCCCCGCCTCGGACCGGCGGACCGGCCTCAGGCCGGCGGGGCCGCCGTCTCGGGGAACGCCCGGTCCAGCAGCACGCCCAGGGCGGCCCGGTCCTGGCCGGAGAGCTGTTCCAGCGCGGTCAGGCCGGACATCAGGTCGGCCCGGATCAGCCGGACGGTCTGCTCGCCCCGGTCGGTCAGGGCGATGCTCTTGACCCGGCGGTCGGCGGGGTCGGGCTCGCGGCGGACCAGGTCGCGGCCCTCCAGCCGGTCGACGATGCCGGTGACGTTGGAGGCGTCACAGGACAGCAGACCGGCGAGGGCGCGCATGGAGCGCGGCCGGGTGAGCAGGCTGAGGGTCTTGCCCTGCATCAGGGTCAGCCCGTGCCCGGCCGCGGCGGAGGCGAAGTGGCGGTAGTAGGCCGCGGCCACCCGGGCGAGCTGATCCATCAGCTCGATCGGCGTGGCCGGTGGGTCCGGGTGGGGGTTCTGGTGCACGGTGTCGAGCATAGGCACATTGCTTGACATCCTCAACCATTGAGGTTTACCGTCCAAGAATGCTTGAGGTCATAAACCATCGACGTCCTCAAGCCAGCTGGAAGGACCGCGAGACCCTCATGAACCACACCCCCGCCGCCACGCCGGAAGCCGTCCCGGAAGCCCCGGAGACCGCCCCGGAGACCGCCGCCGCCACGGTCGCCCGCCTGCGCGCCGCCTTCGACACCGGCCGGACCAAGCCGATCGCCTGGCGCCAGGCCCAGCTGGCGGCGCTGCGCTCGCTGCTCACCGAGCAGTCCGAGGCGTTCCTCCAGGCCCTGCACGAGGACCTCGGCAAGAGCACCGCCGAGGCCTACCGCACCGAGATCGGCTTCACGCTCAACGAGCTCGACCACACCGTCGCCCACCTGGAGCAGTGGCTGCGGCCGAAGCCCGCCGCCGTGCCCGAGGTCTTCCGGCCCGCCGCGGCCCGCGTGGTGCGCGACCCGCTCGGCGTGGTCCTGATCATCGCGCCCTGGAACTACCCGCTCCAGCTCGCCCTGTCCCCGCTGGTCGGCGCACTGGCCGCCGGGAACGCGGCCGTCCTCAAGCCCAGCGAGCTCGCCCCCGCGACCTCCGCCGCGCTCGCCCGGCTGCTCCCGCGCTACCTCGACCCGGCGGCCGTCGCGGTCGTCGAGGGCGCCGTCCCGGAGACCACCGCGCTGCTGGAACAGCGCTTCGACCACATCTTCTACACCGGCAACGGCGCCGTCGGCCGGATCGTCATGACGGCCGCCGCCCGGCACCTGACCCCGGTCACCCTGGAACTCGGCGGCAAGAGCCCGGTGGTGGTCGAACCCGACGTCGACCTCGCGGTCACCGCCCGGCGGATCGCCCGGGGCAAGTTCCTCAACGCCGGCCAGACCTGCGTCGCCCCCGACTACGTCCTCGCCATCGGCGAGAGCGCGCCCGCGCTGGAGGCCCACCTCGCCGACGCCGTCCGAGAGCTGTACGGCGACGACCCGGCGGCCGGCGGCGAGTACGGCCGGATCGTCAACGAGCGCCACTTCGACCGGCTCACCGCGCTGCTCGGCGACGGTCGGACCGTCACCGGCGGCACCCACGACCGCGCCGACCGCTACCTCGCCCCGACCGTCCTCGCCGACGTCTCCCCCGAGGCCCCCGTGATGCGGGCGGAGATCTTCGGCCCGATCCTGCCCATCGTCGCCGTGCCCGACCTCGACGCGGCGATCGCCTTCATCAACGAGCGCGACAAGCCGCTCGCCCTCTACGCCTTCACCGAGTCCGCGCACACCAAGCAGCGGCTGACCGAGGAGACCTCCTCCGGCGCGCTCACCTTCGGACTGCCGGTCTCCCACCTCGCCATGCCCGAGCTGCCGTTCGGCGGCGTCGGCGAGAGCGGCATGGGCCGCTACCACGGCGAGTACTCCCTCGACACCTTCAGCCACGCCAAGGCCGTCGTCGACAAGCCCCTCGCCTGACCGCTTCCCCCTCGTCCGACCGTTTCTCCCCGCCCCGCCACCCCGACACCGAGCGAGCACCCTCATGACCACCATCGACCACGGCGCCGCCGTCGCCGCGGAGACCGCCCGCCTCGTCGCCGCCCTCCAGGACGCCGACCCGACCACCCCGGTGCCCACCTGCCCCGGCTGGACACTGACCGACCTCACCCGCCACACCGGCAGCGTGCAGCGCTGGTTCACCGTCCTGCTCCGGCAGCGGATCCAGCAGCCGCCCCGCAGCCGCGAGGTCGACCTGCGGCTGCCCGCCGCGCCGGACGGCTACCCCGCCTGGCTGGCGGAGGCCGCGGCCGAGGCCGGCGCCGCATTCGCGGAGACCGACCTCGACGCCCCGATGTGGGCCTGGGGCGCCGACCAGCACGCCCGCTTCTGGGTACGGCGGATGCTGTTCGAGACCCTGGTTCACCGCGCCGACGCGGAACTCGCCCTCGGGCGCACCCCGGCGCTCGACCCGGAGCTGGCCGCCGACGGGGTGTCCGAATTCCTCACCAACCTGCCCTTCGCCGCCTTCTTCGCCCCGGGGATCGCCGAACTGCGCGGCGCGGACCGCACCATCCGCTTCACCCGCACCGACGGCAACGCCACCGACAGCAACGCCACCGCCGCGGACGGCGACTGGCTGATCCGTCTGCGGCCCGACGGCTTCGGGCTCGACCGCTTCGGGCCCGACGCGGACGGCCCGGGCCCGGAGGCCGACGCGACCGTCCGCGCGAGCGCCGCCGATCTGCTGCTGCTCCTGTACGGCCGGCTCGACCTGGCCTCCGCCCGCCTCGACGTGCGCGGGGACGAGGAACTGCTCGCGCACTGGTGCGCCAACTCGGCGTTCTGACCTGCCCGGACGAGGGGCGGCGGCCCCGCCCCCCCCCCACCCCCCTACGGGTTATAGACAGTGAGCGGCCGGTGCAACCGTGCCGGTCCCGCAGCAGACGATCAAGGGAAAGCGGCAGAGGGTCGTGG
>NZ_JBHWIJ010000122.1:12597-15396 GCF_042732255.1 Kitasatospora sp. NPDC059803
ACACCGCCGCGCCCCTCGGGCGCCCACCCCAGAGCTAGCCCCCCGAGCCGCAGGGGGGCGGGCGCCGCGCCCCCCCCCCCTCCCCCGTACGGGTGATCGACTGTCAGCGGCCGGTGCTAGCGTGCCGTTCCGTCAGCAGACGATCAAGGAAAGGCGGCATCGGATCGTGGACATCGACGTCACGCGCCACCAGGTCGCGCCCCAGCGGATCACCCAGGCCCTGGAGGGCATCGAGGACCGGGCCCTCGCCAGTTGGTACCGGATCCACTACGGCCGCCTGGCCATCAAGGACATCCGGACGATGGGCGAGGAGCTCCTCGACCACATCGGCGCGCTCACCCTGGGGGGCCGGCCGCTCAGCGGCTACCCCGCCCGGGTCATCCTGGAGACCGCGGCCGAGTGCTCCCTCGGCGTGCTGGCCCTCGGCTGCTTCCCGCGCGGCGACTTCGAGGTCCCCTTCCCGTTCATCGGCGAGACGCTGACCAGCGAAGAGACCAGCTTCGGCGACACCATCGACTTCGCCCCCACGGCCGCCACGTGGGTCGACACCTTCGCGATGTGCGTGATCAGCGGCCTGATCCAGGAGCGCCACCGCATGCTCGGCCCACTGCTGAAGGACGACTACGGGCCCTCGGTCCGCAAGGGCCTGCCCTACTCGGACCTGGACTCGACCTCCGATCCGGCGAGCCTCGCCGAGTTGGACGCGCTCTGCTCCTACCTCTACGTCGTGCCGACCGCCGTCTCACCCTGGGTCGCCCCCGGCCCCGTGCCCCTGCGCAAACCGGACGCCGAGGAGCGCACCGCGGCCGCCCGGGCGCTGGACGCCGCCGGTCGGCTCACGCCGGACCAGCAGTTGCTGCGCGTCCTGCTCGACGACGACCAGAGCACCTTCGAGCGGGCCCTCGCCGCCCGCCTCGACCAGCACCGCGAGAGCAGCGCTCCGGACGCGGCCCCGCGCAGCCTGTTCCCGGTCATCCCGATCGCCCTGGCCGCACTCGCCGTCCAGGCACACGGCTGGCAGCTCGGCCTCTCCTCCGACTACCTCCCGGCGACGCTCATACAGCCCCCGTCGCTCTGACCGCCCCACCGAAGCCGCCCGTCCGCCTGCCTGTCCGTCCGCCTGCCTGTCCGTCCACGGAGTGTTCAGTGGTTGTCCAACAGACGAAACATCCCACCTTTCGAGCGACAGTGCGCCTATCATCCCGTGGTCCCCCGTCACCCATCCGGAGTCGCCCACGCATGCCCACCTCACAGCCCGCAGACACCCCCAGGCCGCACCCGTTGCACGCCCTGCGGGCCTCCGTCTTCGCCGTCGGCGCCCTGCTCCTGCTGGCCGGAATCGGCATGGTGGTCCACCAACCGCTGCTGATCCCGCCGGTGGCGGCCAGCGCCGCCCTGGTGCACGGCGCCCCCGGGCTTCCGATCTCCCAGCCGCGCAACGTCGTCGGCGGCCAACTGCTGTCCGGCCTGATCGGCTACGCCACCCTCGCGGTCACCGGCAGCACCGCCTGGGGAGCCGCGATAGCCGCCGGTCTCGCACTGGGCGCGATGATGCTCACCCACCTCTCCCACTCCCCGGCCGTCGCGAGCGCCGTGGTCGTGGTGCTCCAGGCCCCGCCCGCCCTGCCGTTCCTGCCGCTGCTGGTCCTCTCGACCGGCATCCTGGTGGCGATCGGCCTCCTCCCCGGCCGGATCGGCGGGCACCCCGTCCGCTACCCGGTGTCCTGGTGAGCGCGCACGCCCCCAATAAGCGCTGAGCACCCCCCTTGTGAGCCGCGACTGCCAGCCGCGCCCGTGAGCCGCGACGGCCGGGTCATCCGATCGGATGGCCCGGCCGTCCGCGTTGCCGTCGTCCTGGCCGAAGAACGCCGAGTCCAGCCCGGAACCACCGGCACCAGGGGCGCGAGCCGGTCTCAGCCGGCGGCCGGGCGGTCCAGGAAGCGCCGGAGCCCCTCCCGCACCCCGTCCGTGGGCACGGTGGCCGCGAAGCAGGCCGCCTCGACGGCGAGGCCCTCGTCGATCGGCAGGTTGATGCCGCGGGTGACGGCCCGCAGGCAGGCGGACACCGCGGTCGGCGCGTGCCGGATGATCCGGTCGACCAGGCCCCGTGCCGCGTCGAGCAGTTCGCCGGCCGGGACGACGGCGTTGACCAGTCCGATCTCGGCGGCGCGGGCGGCCGGGATCGGGTCGCCGGTCAGGATCAGCTCCAGGGCGCGCTTGCGTCCGACGTGCCGCGGCAGCCGCTGGGAGCCGCCGAACGGCGGCGGGAAGCCGAGCGAGATCTCCGGCTTGGCGAAGGTCGCGTGCTCGGCGGCGACGGCCAGCGGGGCGGCCTCGGTGAGCTCACACCCTCCCCCGTAGGCGAGGCCGTTGACGGCGACGACGATCGGCTTCGGGAACTCCTCGATCCGCCGGGTCAGCGCGTGGCCGCGCCGGACGACCTCGCGCAGCGCCCGCTCGGGCCCGCCCGCGATGCTCCCGGCCAGCGACGGGATGTCGGCGCCCGCGCTGAACGCCCGCTGCCCGGCGCCGGTCAGCACGACCGCCCGGACGGTGTCGTCGGCGTCGACGCGGTCGAGTTCGGCGAGCAGCGCGTCGATGGTCGGGTAGTCGAGCGCGTTGAGCTTCTGCTCCCGGTCGATGGTCAGGGTGACGACGTGCTGGTCCCGCTCGCTGCGGACGGTCATGCCGGGTGCTCCGTTTCGCCTGGGCGCGGACGGGGGGGCGCCGCCGCCGCGCCGCGCGCGGGGGGCGGGGCGCGGCCCGCCCCCCCCGCCCCGGGCGGCGGGGCGCCCGGGC
>NZ_JBHWIJ010000122.1:15406-17990 GCF_042732255.1 Kitasatospora sp. NPDC059803
CCCCGCTCGCAGCGGACGGTCATGCGGGGTGGACGGTCGCGCCTGGGCGCGCGCGACCGCAACGCGGCGGCCGCCCGCGCGGTGGCGGGCGCCCCCCCGGCGCCCCCCCGGTTGCGGACGGCACCGAGGCTAGGAACAACCCTCCAGGACAATCCAGTTATTGTCCTGGATACACCCTGGACCCTCATCGCCTCACGACGGCAGGTGCCGCATGCGACCGCCCTCCTACAAGGCCATCGTCGACGAGTACGCGGCGGCCATCCGCTCCGGCACGCTCCCGGCCGGCACCCGGCTGCCGACCCATCGGAGGCTCGCCCGCGAGCGGCGGATCGCCCTGGCCACCGCCACCCGCGTCTACACCGAACTCGCCGCCGCCGGGCTGGTGGTGGGGGAACAGGGCCGGGGGACCTTCGTCCGGACGCGCTCCGGCTACGACGGGATCGAGCCCTCGCGCGCGCTCCCGGTGCCCCGGGTCGCGGACCTGTCGTTCAACCAGCCGCTGGCCCCCGGGCAGGGGGACCTGCTCCGGCAGGCCCTGCGCACACTCGCCTCCTCCGGCGACGCCGAGGCGCTGCTGCGCCAGCACCCGCCAGGCGGCCACCGGCACGACCGGGCGGTGGTGGCCCGGTACCTGCTGGGGCGCGGCGTCGACACCGCCCCGGAGAACGTGCTGCTGACCAGCGGGGCGCAGCAGGCGCTCGACTGCGTGCTGCGCACGCTCACCCGGCCCGGCGACGTCCTCGCCGTCGACGCGCTCAGCTACCCGGGGGTGAAGCTGCTCGCCGCCGCCCACGGCCTCGACCTGGCGCCCGTCCCGGTCACCGCGACGGGACCGGACCTCGACGCGCTGGAGCGGCTGTGCCGCGCCCGGCCGGTCCGCGCGGTGTACACCATGCCCACCGTCCACAACCCGCTCGGCTGGGTGCTCGACCGGGCGCAGCGCGACCGGCTGGCCGCGATCGCCACCGCCCGCGGCTGCACGCTGATCGAGGACGGCACGTACGCCTTCCTGGAGACCTCGCCGCCCGCGCCGCTGCACGCGCTGGCGCCCGAACACACCTGCTACGTCGCCGGGTTGTCCAAGAACGTGGCCCCGGGCCTGCGGTTCGGCTTCGCCGTGCTGCCCGGGCGCCTGCTGCGGGCCGCGACCAGCAGCCTGCGCGCCGCGGCCTGGGGTGCGCCCGGGCTGGTGACGGCGCTGGCCACCGGCTGGCTCGCGGACGGCACGGTCGCCCGCCTGGAGCGGCACCGCCGCGCGGACGCCGCCGCCCGCCAGCGCATCGCCGCCACCGCCCTGGGCGGCCTGGACGTCACGGCGCACCCGGCCTCGTACCTGGTGTGGCTCGGCCTGGCGGAGCACCAGCGGCCCGACCGGGTCGCGGCCGTCCTCGCGGGCGAGGGGATCCTGGTGTCCACGGCGGACGCCTTCGCCACCGGCCCGCACCACCCCCGGGCCGTCCGGCTGGCGCTGGCCACGCCGCCGCTGGACGCGTTGGCGGGCGTGCTGGGGCGGCTGCGCGCGGCCGTCGAGGCGATCCCGCCGTGAGGACTCTCGCGGTGCACGGCCCGCAGGCCTGCCCGTAGCCCTGCCCGCTGTGGGACCGACCCGCCGCACCCGCAGCACCACCCGCACGAGAAGTCGGCCCGCCCGACGTCCTGCTCCGGTGTCCTGCTCCGACGTCCTGCTGCGGTGCCCGGCTCCGGCGCCCTACTCCTCCGCGCCGCCCCGCGCGGCCCGGGAGAACCGCGCGCCCCACTCCCCGACGAGGTCGAGCAGTTCGGGCGGGCCGAGGACGCGGAAGTCCGCGCCCAGCGAGCCGAGCGCCATGGCCGGCCAGTCCAGGGAGTCGGCGGTCATCTCCAGGTGGCAGCGCCCGGCGTCGACCTCCTCGACGGTGCCCCACCGGCCGACCTGTGCGCGGACGGTCGCGGCCGGGGCGTCCACCAGCGCCGTCACCCGGTACGGGCGCGGCACGCCGTTGAGACCGGCCCGGACGAACTCGGCGGCGTCGGCGGCGGGCAGCGAACGGGGCCCGAACCGGACGCCGCCGCCCTGCGGCGCGCTCAGCCGGTCGAGCCGGAAGGTGCGCCAGTCCTGCCGGTCGAGGTCGTAGGCGACCAGGTACCAGCGGCGGTGCAGGCAGACCAGCCGGTGCGGTTCGACCTGCCGTTCGGCGTGCCGACCGTCGGCGGCGGTGTAGGAGAAGCGCAGCCGCTCGGTGTCCCGGCAGGCCAGCGCGACCACGGTGAGCCGGTCCGGGTCGACGCCCGACCCGGCCGGGGCGCCCCCGCCGACGGGTACGGTCACCGCGCGCAGCGCCTCGACCCGGCGCCGCAGCCGGGCGGGCATCACCTGCACCACCTTGGCCAGCACCCGTACCGAGGCCTCGGCGATGCCCTCCACCGGGCTCTCCGCCGCGGCCTGGAGGCCCACGGCCAGGGCGACCGCCTCCTCGTCGTCGATCACCAGCGGGGGCAGCGCGGCGCCCCCCGGGGGGGGGGTGGCCCCCGCGCCCCCGCCCGCGGGCCGCCACCCGGGGAGCAGGTTAAACCCGACGGGGGTTGGGAGGGGCGCGGGGGGGGA
>NZ_JBHWIJ010000122.1:18000-23046 GCF_042732255.1 Kitasatospora sp. NPDC059803
ACTCGAGCGCCCGCGCGCGGGCGCGCCCGCGCCCCGCGGCGGCGGGGGCGCCCCCCCGCCGCCCCCCCCCCCCCCGCGCCTCCACCGGGTAGCCGAGTTCACGCAGTCGGTCGATGTCGCGGCGCAGGGTGCGGATCGAGACCCCGAGCCGGTCGGCCAGTTCCTCGCCGGGCCAGTAACGGTGGGTCTGGAGCAGGGAGAGCAGTCGCAGCGTCCGGGTGCTGGTGTTCGCCATGACTCCCATCATCCCGGAATTCAGGACAGAAAGTGGCCGCTATCGCGTTTAGCGTGGACCTTGTCCGAAGGAGCAGGAACCGAACGGAAGGCCACCACCATGACCACGACCCCGAACAACAGCACCGCCACCGGCGAGCGCGCCGACCTGCTGGCGGCCCTGGCCAAGCAGCGGCACTTCCTGCGCTTCACCACCCGCGACCTCACCGACGAGCAGGCCGGCCTGCAGACCACCGTCAGCGCACTGTGCCTGGGCGGCCTGATCAAGCACGTGAGCACGGTCGAGCGGTTCTGGGTGGACTTCATCGTGGAAGGCCCGTCCGCGATGCCCGACTTCAGCAGCTTCACCGAGGCCGACTTCGCCCGCCGCGCCGACGAGTTCCGCCTGCTGCCCGGCGAGACGCTGGCCGGCGTCCTGGCCGAGTACGCCGAGGTGGCCCGCCGCACCGACGACCTGGTCGCCACCCTCCCCGACCTGGGCGCCACCCAGCCGCTGCCGAAGGCCCCCTGGTTCGAGGCCGGCGCCGAATGGTCGGCCCGCCGGGTGCTGATGCACATCGCCACCGAGAGCGCCCAGCACGCGGGCCACGCCGACATCATCCGCGAGGCCCTGGACGGCGCGAAGAGCATGGGCTGACCCCGGTCTACGGCCCGGGCCGGCCCTCCCGCTCGGTCGGTCGGTCGCCGCAGGCGGGTCAGCCCCGGCCGACGAAGGTGAAACCGGCCCCGCCGACCGCGCCACGGAGCACGGCGTCGTCGAGCGGTTGCGCGGACGCCACGGTGACGCGGCCGGTCGGCGCGTCGGCGCTGACCTCGGTGACGCCGGGGAGGGCGGCCAGCCCGGCGCTGACCGTCTTCTCGCAGTGGCCGCAGCTCATGCCGTCGACGGTGAGGACGGTGGTGATGGACATGGCGGTGCCTCCGGTGGGGTGGGGTGGGATGGGGAAGCCCGGCCGGGCCCGCTCGGGCGCGGCCGGTGATCAACGTGCACCACGACAGCGGAAAGCGCCGCCGACGCCGAGGGACACGCCGCACGGGTGGCACCTTCGAGTGGTTCCGGGAACCGATCGGGCCGCGCGACCGACGGGCCGTCATCGACCGGCTGAACCGGTGGTCCGCTTTCGCCCGTTCCTCCCCATAACGCCCTTCCTTTCCGCGACCGAACCCCGTCCGAACCCGTCTGGACTCGTCCGAAACTTGTTCGAACGCCGCCTAGACTCGTCTGATCCCGACCGAACCCGCCCAGGAGCCTGTCACCGCCATGCCCACCCCGACGCCCCACACCTCCATACCCGGCGGGTCCACCGGACCCGACCCGACCACCGGAGCGAGGGCGCGCCTCGCGGCCGGGGTCGGCCGATGAAGGGGTTCACCGGATTCCGGCGCCTGAGGCTCTGGCACGGCGCGCTCGCCCTGGTGGTGGCCGGCGCCGTGACCGGCGGCCTGCTGTGGTGGCACCCGTGGGCCCCGGGCGACGGGCCGAAGCCGATGGAGTTCACCACGGCCGCCGGCGGCTCGCCCCGCTTCGGCACCGGCGAGCACCTGTACCGCTACAAGGTGCGGGCGGAGAACGGGATCGCCGAGAGCCCCGGGCAGTTCGCCGCCGAGGTCGACGCCGTCCTCGGGAACGTCCAGCACGGCTGGGCCGCCGGTGGCACCGCGTCCTTCCAGCGCATGCCCGCCGACCCGGTGGACTTCACCGTCTACCTGGCCACCCCGGAGACCACCGACCGGATCTGCGGCCAGTACGGCCTGGACACCGGCGGCACGGTGAACTGCGGTGTGGGCCACCAGGTCGTCATCAACCTCAAGCGCTGGACGGAGCTGTCGGAGTTCTACGTCGGCAAGCCCGAGCTCTACCACGCGCTCGCCGTCAACCACGAGGTCGGCCACGTCCTCGGCAACGGCCACGTCGACTGCCCGGGCGCGGGCGAGCCGGCACCGGTGATGATGCAGCAGATCAAGGGCCTGCACGGCTGCGTCCCGAACGGCTGGCCCTACTCCGACACCGGCACCCTCCTCACCGGCCCGCCCGTCCAGGCCCCCACCTCCGCCCCCTGACGGATGAACCTGGTCAAGAATATGACTTGATTGCCTTTTGGGTCGCAAAGCGGCCCGCCGTGAAGCGGCCCCACGCCGCCACCGGCGATCCTTCGCACGCCCCGGAGCACGGATAATCCTGTATCGGACCAGGTCGTGGTCCTGATCGTGCTCATGGAGGAACAGCGTTGAACGGTATGCCCGCCGGAGAGAACCTCGACTACCGGCTGCTACTGGATGCCGCGGCGGCGGCCGCGCGGGCGACGGGCGACCAAGGGCATGTCGCCGACTACATCCCGGCCCTCGCCACGGTCGACCCGGACGCCTTCGGCATGGCGGTGGCCACCGTCGACGGCGAGCTGTACGGGATCGGGGACTGGGAGCAGCCGTTCTCCGTCCAGAGCGTCTCGAAGCTGTTCACCCTCGCACTGGCCCTGGCCCACGGCGGGGACACGGTCTGGCGCGGGGTGGGGCGGGAGCCGTCCGGCAATCCCTTCAACTCGCTGGTGCAGCTGGAGAGCGAGCACGGCATCCCGCGCAACCCGTTCATCAACGCCGGCGCGCTCGTGGTGACCGACCGCCTGCAGACCATGACGGGCGACGCCGCCGGGGCGGTCCGCGAGTTCCTCCGCCGGGAGTCCGGCAACCCGCTGCTCGACACCGATCCGATCGTGGCCGCGTCCGAGGCCGAACACGGCCACCGCAACGCCGCCCTGGCCCACTTCATCGCCAGCCACGGCAATCTGGAGAACCCGGTCGAGACCGTCCTCGACCACTACTACGCGCACTGCGCGGTGTCCGCCAGCTGCCGGGACCTGGTCCTGGCCGGCTCCTTCCTGGCCCGCTACGGGGTGCGCACCGACGGCACCCGGCTGATGTCGCGCAGCGAGGCCAAGCGCGTCAACGCCGTCCTGCTCACCTGCGGCACCTACGACGCGGCGGGCGAGTTCGCCTTCCGGGTCGGGCTGCCGGGCAAGAGCGGCGTGGGCGGCGGCGTCCTCGCCATACTGCCCGGGCGGGCCGCGGTCTGCGCCTGGGGCCCCCGGCTGGACCAGGCCGGCAACTCGGTGGCCGCGGTCACCGCCCTGGACGCCCTGACCACCCTCTCCGGCTGCTCGATCTTCTGACCCGTCGGCTGCCGCCCCGGCGTTCCGAGGGCTCGCGCGCCGCACCCGTCCGTCGCCTAACTTGTGGCGTTGATCCGGCTGTTGGGCACCGGCCGGCCGGTCGTCCATGGCATGCTCCAGGCGGGGGCGCCGATCGTGATGACGATCGGCCGGCCATGAGGCATACGACCAAGAGGAAAGTGGGGGTCCCGTCCCATGCGAACCGCCGTAGCAAGCTTGTTGGCCCTGGCCGGCGCGGCAGGGCTGGTGCTCAGTTCGTTCCAACCCTGGTACGCCAAGAGCGATCCGAGGTCCGTACCGGTCGCCGACCTGTTCCGGGGCATGTCACCCACCCGCACCACGTCGACCGGCATGTCGATGTTCCTGCTGCTGGCCGTCGCCGCGGCGATCGCGGTGCTGGCGCTGCTGGTGCGTTCGCGCCCGGGCCTGCTCCTGGCCGCCGTGGTCGCGGTGGTCACCGGCGTGCTCTGGGTGTACCAGAAGGGGCGGGAGCTGAAGCCGACCTCGCTCGGGATCGGCAATCTGGAGAACGGCTTCTGGAACGCCTGCGGCGGCGTCCTGGTGCTCCTCCTCGCACTGGCCGTGCTGCCGCCCAAGCGTTCCTGAGCCTTCCCGCCTCCCGGCCCGGTCGCCCCCACGGCGGCCGGGCCGGAGTCGTTTCCGCTTGAGGCAGCACTCCCTATCACTCCCTAAAATTACCTTTACTTCACTCCTCGCAGTAGTTTAAGGATAGATACCACCCTATCGAGCGAGTGGAGTACGGCATGACCATCTACACCTCCGACGAGGGCGCCCGCGTCCTCGCCCGGGAGTACACCGCCCTCCTGGACCGCTGGCCCGTGCCCGCCGAACGGCTGCACGTCCCCACCCGTCAGGGTTCGACCTTCGTCCTGGCCTGCGGCCCCGAGGACGCGGCGCCCCTGGTCCTGCTGCACGGCTCCGGGGCGAACGCGGCGATGTGGGCGGACGACGTGGCCCTGTGGGCCCGGCACTTCCGCGTCTACGCCGTCGACGTGATCGGCGAGCCCGGTCTGAGCGCCCCCGTGCGCCCCGAACTGCACTCCGACGCGCACGCGCTGTGGCTCGACGACGTGCTGGACGTGCTGCACGTCGAGCGCGCCGCCTTCGTGGGGACGTCGCTGGGCGGGCTGCTGGCACTCGACTACGCGATCCGCCGCCCGCAGCGGGTGGACCGGCTGGCGCTGCGCTGCCCCTGCGGGATCGGCCGCCAGAAGCGGGGGGTGCTGGTCGCCGCGCTGTTCGTGCTGCCGTTCGGGGACTGGGGGCGGCGCACGATGCTGAGACTGGCCCTGGGCCCCGCCCCCACCCCCGTCCCGCCCACGGCCGAGGAACGCGCCTTCGGCGAGTACGTGCTGCTCATCCACCAGCACTTCCGGCCGCGCCGGGAGAGGCTGCCGGTCGTCACCGACGGCGACCTGGCGGGCCTGGAGATGCCGGTGCAGGTCACCATCGGTGGCCGCGACCGGCTCATCGACTCCCACGGCACCCGCCGCCGGCTCCAGCGGGCCGCACCCCGGGTCTCGGTCACCTTCCTCCCCGAGGTCGGCCATCTGCTCAGGGACCAGACCCGGCCGGCCCTCGACTTCCTCCTCGCCGAGGAAGGCGGCCCGCCCCGGGCCTGAAC
>NZ_JBHWIJ010000123.1:0-13764 GCF_042732255.1 Kitasatospora sp. NPDC059803
GCGCCCCTCTCGCCGCGGGGCGCTCGTTTGCTTGCTTGTGTGTGTGTCGCCCCCCCTGTGGTGGGCCTGGCGTTGGGCGCCGCCCCCTGGGGACCCCGGGGGGGCGGGGGGGCCGGGGTGATCCCCCCACGTCCGGGCGTGGTGTCAGGCCCGGACCGCCAGGCCGTAGCGGTGCTCGGGGCGGCCGGTGTCGCCGTAGCGCAGGGTCAGCCGCAGCCGGCTGTCCCGCTCCAACTGCTTGAGGTAGCGCTGCGCCGTCGAGCGGCTCAGCCCGGTGGCGTCCGCGACCTCCTGCGCGGACAGCGGGCGGCCCGCCTGGCGCAGCACCCCCAGCACCAGGTCGGTGGTGGGCGCCGAGTGCCCCTTCGGCAGCGGGCCGGCCGGGGCGGCGGCGCTGCGCAGGGTGGCGAACAGCCGGTCCACCTCGTCCTGGCCGGCCTCCCGGGCCGCCGGGCCGGCCAGCGCGTGCCGCAGCTGCGCGTACGCGACCAGCTTGTCCCGCAGGCCGGCGAAGGTGAACGGCTTGACCAGGTACTGCAGCGCGCCGTGCTGCATCGCGGCGTGCACCGTCGACACGTCCCGGGCGGCCGTCACCATCATCACGTCGCAGGCCACCTGCCGCTCCCGCAGCCGGCGCACCAGCGCCAGGCCGGTCTCGTCCGGCAGGTGGTGGTCGAGCAGCAGCAGGTCCACCGGGCGGCGCTCCAGCGCGGCCAGCGCCTCCCCGGCCGAGTGCGCGGTACCGGTCACCCGGAAGCCCGGCACCTTGGCCACGTACGCGGCGTGCACGTCCGCGACCCGGAAGTCGTCGTCCACCACGAGTACGTCGATCATCAGGCCTCCACGAGCTGAGGGGTGAGCAGGGCCTCGGGCAGCTCGACCGTGAACCGGGCGCCGCCGAGCGGTCCCGCGTCGAGCACGATCCGGCCGCCGGTCCGTTCGACCAGCCGCCGCACCATCGCCAGCCCCAGCCCGCGCGGACGGTGCGCGGGCGCGTCCTTGCTGGTCCACCCCTCCTCGAAGACCTGCTCGCGCAGTTCCTCCGGCACGCCCGGGCCGCTGTCCGCGACCTGCAGCAGCAGCGTGGAGCCGGCCGCCGCCAGCGTCACCTCCAGCCGGCCGCCCCCACCCGCCGCGAGCGCGTCCACCGCGTTGTCGATCAGATTGCCGAGCACCGTCACCAGCGCCCGCGCGTCCACCACCGCGTCCGGCAGGTGCGCCGCCGGGGCCAGCAGCAGCCGCACCCCGCGCTCGCCCGCCACCGCCGTCTTGCCCGCCAGCAGCGCCGCGACGTGCGGATCCTGCACCTGCTCGGCGATCCGCGCCGCGACCACCGCGTGCGAACCGGACTGCTCCGAGATGAACGCCACCGCCTGCTCGTGGCGGCCCAGCTCCAGCAGGCCCAGCAGGGTGTGCATCCGGTTGGCGTGCTCGTGGTCCTGGGCGCGCAGCGCCTCGGTCAGGCTGCGGGTGGTGTCCAGCTCCCGGACCAGCGACTCCAGTTCGGTCCGGTCGCGGAGTGTCACGACCGCGCCGCCCTCGGCCGTGCTCATCCGGTTGACCACCAGCACCCGGTCGTCCCGGACCGCCGGCAGGTCGGCGCCGGTGATCCGCCCGGTCAGCACGTCCGACAGCCGGCCCGGCGGCAGCACCGCGTCGATCGGCCGCCCGGTGCAGTCCTCCGGCAGGCCGAGCAGCCGCACCGCCTCGTCGTTGGCCAGCCGGATCCGGCCGCGCTCGTCCAGCGCCACCATGCCCTCGCGGATGCCGTGCAGCATCGCCTCCCGCTCCACCAGCAGCGCCGAGATGTCGGCCAGCGCGATGTTGTGGGTGCGGCGCTTCAGCCGCCGGGCCAGCGCCAGCGTGGCGACCGTCCCCGCGGCCAGGCCCGCGCCCGCGCACAGCAGGATCCCGGTGAGCATCTTCAGCAGCCGGCGGCGGATCGAGTCGTCGCTGATGCCGACCGACACCTCGCCGACGATCCGGCCGTCCGCGACCCGCAGCGGCACCTTGCCGCGCGCGGTGCGGCCCAGCGTGCCCTGCTGCATCGCGGTGACGCTGAGCCCGCTGAGCGCCGGCTCCGGGTCGGTGCTGACCCGGTGGCCGATCCGCTCCGGGTCGGTGTGCGAGAGCCGGATCCCGTCCAGGTCGGTGACCACCACGAAGCTCGCGCCGGTGGCCAGCCGGATCTGCTCGGCGTTGCGCTGAGCGGTCGCCGAGTCCCGGGCGTCGGCCGCTCGGGCGATCGCCTCGTCGGTGGCGGTGGCCTGGGCGATCGACAGCGCCCGCTGCATCGCGTCGTGGTCCAGCTCGCTGCTGACCGGGGCCAGGAACAGGCCGGCGGTCACGGTGGTGACACCGACGGTGACGACGGTCTGGCTCAGCAGCAGTTGCGCGAAGACCCGGCGGGGCCAGCGGGGCAGCTTCATCCGGGCCTCCTCTCGGCGGCTGTGGGGGGCGGGTACGTCAGGGTCGGGACACCCTACGTTTCCGGCGTGTTTCTGTCAGCCGCGTCCCCGCAGTTGTAGCGGAAGCAAAAGGAGCAGAACACCCCTCAATGCGGAGAAACCGCAGTACGCCGAGAAGGCTCCCGCCCGGGCCCCGCCCGCTCCTACCTTTCCGGGGCAAGCACAGACCCGGGAGGATTGAATGAGCACAACCCCGGCGATCGAGCTGACTGGCGCGACGAAACGGTTCCGCACCCCGTCCGGGGCCCTGCACACCGCCGTCCGTGATCTCGATCTGACCGTCGCCCAAGGCGAGTTCGTCGCCGTCGTCGGGCCCACCGGCTGCGGCAAGTCCACCACGCTGACCCTGGTCAGCGGCCTGGAGGAGCCCACCGAGGGCGAGGTCCGGGTGGACGGCGAGCCGGTCCGCGGGATCCACCCCAAGGTCGGTTTCGTCTTCCAGCAGGACGCCGTCTTCCCCTGGCGCACCGTCCTGTCCAACGTGATGGCCGGCCCGCGCTTCCGCGGCGTGCCCACCGCCGAGGCCAGGGAACGGGCCCGGGACTGGCTGGGCCGCGTCGGCCTCGCCGCCTTCGAGGACCGCTACCCGCACCAGCTGTCCGGCGGCATGCGCAAGCGCGTCGCGCTCGCCCAGACCTTCGTCAACGACCCGGACATCCTGCTGATGGACGAGCCGTTCTCGGCGCTGGACGTGCAGACCCGCGCCCTGATGTCCGACCAGCTGCTGGAGCTGTGGGCCGGGACCAGGTCCTCCGGGAACGCCGCGTCGGTCGTCTTCGTCACCCACGACCTGGACGAGGCCATCGCGCTCGCCGACCGGGTCGTCGTCATGACGGCCGGACCGGCCACCGTCAAGGAGATCTTCACCGTCGACCTGCCACGACCGCGCACCGTGGAGGCCGTCCGGCTGGAACCGAGGTTCGTCGAGCTGTACCGCGAGATCTGGGCCTCGCTCGGCGAAGAGGTGCGCATCACCCGGGAGAGAGGAGCGGGTCGTGCCGCTTGAGACCGCGTCGGCCGTCGCCGACAAGCCCCCGGCGGCCGCCCCCGCCAGCCGTACCGAGGCCCGCGAACGGGCCGCCCGCAACCGGAGGCTGACCGTCTACGGGGCCCGGGTCGCGGTCCTGGTCGCCTTCCTCGGACTGTGGGAGGTCTGCGCCCGCACCGACGTCATCGACCCGTTCAACTTCTCGCAGCCGTCGAAGATCTGGGACCAGATCTGGCAGTGGATCACCCACGGCACCGCGCAGGGCTCGCTCGGCGAACAGATCGGCTACACCCTCTACGAGGCCCTCACCGGCTGGGTGATCGGCGTCATCTGCGGTGTGCTGCTCGGCATCGCGCTCGGCCGGGTCCGCTTCCTGGCCGACGTGTTCGGGCCCTACATCAAGGTGCTCAACGCGATCCCGCGGATCGTGCTCGCCCCGATCTTCCTGATCTGGTTCGGCCTCGGCCCGGCCTCCAAGGTCGCCTCCGCCGTCGTCCTGGTGTTCTTCCCGGTGTTCTTCAACGCCTTCCAGGGCGCCCGCGAGGTGGACCGCAACCTCGTCTCCAACGCCCGCATCCTCGGCGCCGACGGCCGCAAGGTCACCCTCCAGGTGGTCATCCCCGCCGCCACCACCTGGATCTTCACCAGCCTGCACGTCAGCTTCGGCTTCGCCCTGATCGGGGCCATCGTCGGCGAGTACATCGGCGCCACCAAGGGCCTCGGGCTGCTCGTCGCCGCCGCCCAGGGCACCTTCAACGCGGCCGGCGTGTACGCCGCCATGACCATCCTCGCCGTCGTGGCGCTGCTCACCGAGGGGCTGCTGACCTTCGCCGAGAAGAAGCTGTTCCGCTGGAAGCCCGCCGACGCGGGCGACGGCCGCTGAATCCCCTGCGTCGCTGAACCGTCCTGCGTCGCTGAACCCCCACGCTCCTGCGTCGCGAACCCCCCGCGCCGCTGAACCCCCTTGTGCCGCTGATCCCCCCTCGCAGAGAGAGGCACCCCCCACCCATGCGCCCGAACCCGATCGGCAGATCCGCCGCGGCCGCCCTCGCCGCCGTCCTGCTCCTCCCGCTCTCCGCCTGCGCCAACGACGCCGCCACGACCACCCACGGCGCCGCCGCCCCGGCCGGCCGGCAGGTCGACGGACCCAAGGTCAAGATCATGGTCGGTGGCCTGGACAAGGTCATCTACCTGCCCGCGATGCTCACCCAGCGGCTCGGCTTCTTCGCCGACGCCGGCGTCAACGTCGAGCTGATGAGCGAGCCCGCCGGCGTCAACGCCACCACCGCGCTGCTCGCCGGCGACGTCCAGGGCGCCGTCGGCTTCTACGACCACACCATCGACCTCCAGGCCAAGGGCAAGATCGTCGAGTCCGTGGTGCAGTTCTCCCAGGCCCCCGGCGAGGTCGAACTCGTCTCCACCAAGCAGGCCGACGCCATCAAGTCCGGCGCCGACTTCAAGGGCAAGAAGCTCGGCGTCACCAGCATCGGTTCCTCCACCGACTTCCTCACCAAGTACCTCGCCGTCAAGAACGGCACCGCCGTCAGCGAGTTCAGCCCGATCGCGGTCGGCGCGGGCCAGACCTTCATCGCCGCGCTCCAACAGGGCAGCATCGACGGCGGGATGACCACCGACCCGACCGTCGCCAACGTCCTCGACAAGGGCCTCGGCAAGATCCTCTACGACATGCGTACCCCCGAGGGCTCCCGCGACGCCCTCGGCGGCCTCTACCCGTCGTCCTCGCTCTACATGAACACCGACTGGGTGGAGAAGAACAAGGACACCACCCAGAAGCTCGCCAACGCCTTCGTCAAGACCCTCAAGTGGATGTCCACACACAGCCCCGAGGAGATCGCCGCGAAGATGCCCGCCGACTACGCGCAGGGCGGCGCCGAGCAGTACGCGGCCGCGATCAAGGCGACCCTGCCGATGTTCACCACCGACGGGGTGATGCCGGCCGACGGCCCCAAGACCGTCCTCGCCGTGCTTGCCGCCTTCCACCCGGACGTCAAGGGCAAGGAGGGCACCATCGACCTCTCCCGCACCTACACCACCGAGTTCGTCGGCAAGGCCGTCACCGGCTGAGCCGACACCCGACGTGACGGCCCCGCGCACCTCCGTGGACAGCAGGCGCGGGCCGCCCGCGCGCTCCGGTCCCGCGCTCACCCCCACGGGCGCGGGGCCGCCCGCGCGCTCCCGACCTGCTGAAGACCCTGCCGGCGCGCTGCCGTCCCGCTACCGGCCCCGCACCGAGAGCACGTCCATCCGCGACGGTGTCCCCGCCGCCTTGCCGCAGCTCTCCGGACGCGCCGGCTCGCTCACCGCCTCGATCACGTCCACCTCCCAGGCCCGGCCGTCCTGGTGCAGCACCGAGACCAGCCAACGGCCCGCGCCGTCCGGCCGCTGGGACAGCGTCAGCGCGTCCACCCCGGTCTCCCCGGTCGCCAGCCGCACCGCGTGCTCGGCCGCCTGACCCGGACGCTCCCAGCCCGAACAGCCCCGCGACCAGGCCGGCACCATGTGCCCGGCCGCCGTCGCCGCCAGCACCTCCTTGGCCGCCTCCGCCGTCAGCCGCCCGTACGCGTAGCCGTACGGCAGCACCAGCATCGTGGGGGAGAAGCGGTGCCCGCCCAGGTGCGTCACCTCCCACACCTCGCTGTGCCCGGCCGCCGCCAGCTCCGCCGCCAACGGGCGGCCCAGCAGCGCGCAACAGCGGTCCCGCCGCCCGTTGGTGCACACCAGCGCCAACGGGCCGCCGACGTGCTCCACCCCGAAACCGCCGTGGTCGCCGACGCCCAGCGCCGCGAAGTCCAGCTCCAGCAGCTCCGCCGGATCGGCCACCTCCGCCCGGCGCACCCAGCCGCGACCCGGCACCGTGTGCGCCACGACCACCTCGTGCCGCGCCGTCGGCAGGCAGTCCGCGTGCCGCCCCGGCCGCCGGATCAGCGCCACCCGCACCCCGGTGCCCGCCGCGGCCGCGTCCAGCGCCCGCCCTGTCGCCGGGTCCAGATGGCTCTCCCCGAGTGCCTTCGCGCCCCACGGCCCGTTCTGCTCCACCAGCAGCCAGGTGGTCGCCACCGCGGCGGTGGCGGTCAGCGGCTCCGACAGTTCACGCGACAACGTCGCACAGGTGCTCACCCGGGCAAGGCTACCCTCGGCACCCGCCGTGCCCCCGAACGACGGAGAGGGGTGCCGGACGGCTCCGGCACCCCTCCTCCACGACGCCTGCGCCCTACGCCGGTCCGGCCACCACCGCGATCGGCGCCGTCACCGGCGTGCCCGAACCGTCACGGCGCGGGTCGCGCTCCGGCAGGTCCACCGGCGCGCCCTTGTCGGACGCCGCCCGGGCCGGGGCCACGCCCGCCCAGGCGAACGTCAGACCGTCCTCGCCGCGCAGGAACCGCTGGCAGCGCACGCCGCCCGTCGCCCGGCCCTTGCGCGGGTACTGCTCGAACGGCGTCACCTTCCACGACGTCTGCTCCTCGCCGGCCAGCGTCCCCGACGCCCCCGCCACCGAGACCACCACCGCGTCCGCCGCCGGATCCACCGCCGTGAACGACAGCACCCGCGCCCCGTCGGACAGCTTGATCCCCGCCATGCCGCCCGCCGGACGGCCCTGCGGGCGCACCTGCCCCGCCGGATAGCGCAGCAGCTGCGCGTCCGAAGCGATGAAGACCAAGTCCTCCTCGCCGGTGCGCAGTTCGACCGCGCCCACCAGCTCGTCACCCTCCTTGAGGGCGATCACCTCGAACTCGTCCTTGTTCGCCGGCCACTCCGGCACCACCCGCTTCACCACGCCCTGCACCGTGCCCAGCGCCAGCCCCGGCGAGGACTCGTCCAACGTGGTCAGCGCCAGCGCCCGCTCCCCGGCCTCCAGCCGCAGGAACTCGCCCACCGCGGCCCCGCCGGCCAGCGTCGGCGACGGCGTCGGCGGCAGCGCCGGCAGATCGATCACCGGCAGCCGCAGCACCCGGCCCGCCGACGTCACCACACCCACGTCCGCCCGCGCCGTCGCCGGCACCGCCGACACGATCACGTCGTGCTTCGAGCGCTTCTCCGACAGCTCGAACGGCTCCCCGTCCGCCGTCCGCGCCAGCAGGCCCGTCGACGACAGCAGCACCCGGCACGGGTCGTCCGCCACCTCCAGCGGCACCGACAGCGCCGCCGACGGCGCCGCCCCCGCCTCCAGCAGCACCGTCCGCCGCTCCGTCCCGAACTGCTTCGCCACCGCGCCGAGTTCGGACGACACCACGCTGCGCAGCCGGGAGTCGGAGTCCAGGATCTCGGTCAGCTCCGCGATCTCCGCGTTCAGCTTCGCCTTCTCCTGCTCCAGCTCCACCCGGTCGAACCGGGTCAGCCGCCGCAGCGGAGTGTCCAGGATGTACGCCGTCTGCGTGTCCGACAGCGAGAAGCGCTCCATCAGGCGCTCCTTCGCCTGCCCCGCGTTGTCACTCGACCGGATGATCGCGATGACCTCGTCGATGTCGAGCAGCGCGACCAGCAGACCGTCGACCAGGTGCAGCCGCTCCTCCCGCTTGCGCCGGCGGAAGTCGCTGCGCCGCCGCACCACGGTGAACCGGTGGTCGACGTAGACCTCCAGCAGCTCCTTCAGCCCCAGCGTCAGCGGCTGGCCGTCCACCAGCGCCACGTTGTTGATGCCGAAGGTCTCCTCCATCGGCGTCAGCTTGTACAGCTGCTCCAGCAGCGCCTCCGGCACGAAGCCGTTCTTCACCTCGATCACCAGCCGCAGCCCGTGCTCGCGGTCGGTCAGGTCCTTGACGTCCGCGATGCCCTGCAGCTTCTTCGCGTTGACCAGGTCCTTGATCTTCGAAATGACCTTCTCCGGGCCGACGTTGTACGGCAGCTCGGTCACCACGATGCCCTTGCGGCGCGCCGTCACCGCCTCCACCGTCGTGGTCGCCCGGATCTTGAAGGTGCCGCGGCCCGACTCGTACGCGTCCCGGATCCCCGACAGGCCCACGATCCGCCCGCCCGTCGGCAGGTCCGGACCGGGCACGAACCGCATCAGCGTGTCCAGGTCCGCGGTCGGGTGCTTGATCAGGTGCCGGGCCGCCGCCACCACCTCGGACAGGTTGTGCGGCGGCATGTTCGTCGCCATGCCGACCGCGATGCCCGTCGCGCCGTTCACCAGCAGGTTCGGGAACGCCGCCGGCAGCGCCAACGGCTCCTGCTCGCTGCCGTCGTAGTTCGGACCGAAGTCGACGGTGTCCTCGTGGATCGACTCCACCATCGCCATCGACGCCGCCGTCAGCCGCGACTCCGTGTAGCGCATCGCCGCCGGCGGGTCGTCGTTGCCCAGCGAACCGAAGTTCCCGTGCCCGTCGATCAGCGGCAGCCGCATCGAGAACGGCTGCGCCATCCGGACGACCGAGTCGTAGATCGACGCGTCGCCGTGCGGGTGCAGCCGGCCCATCACCTCGCCCACCACACGGGCGCACTTCACGTGCGCGCGGTCCGGCCGCAGGCCCATCTCGTTGGCCTGGTACAGGATCCGGCGGTGCACCGGCTTCAGACCGTCCCGCGCGTCCGGAAGCGCACGCGAGTAGATCACCGAGTAGGCGTACTCCAGGAAGGAGCCCTGCATCTCGTCCACGACGTCGACATCGAGGATCCGCTCCTCGAAGTCTCCGGGCGGCGGGGTCTGCGAACTGCGGCGGGCCATCGCGGCGGGGCTCCCTTACGTCTCGCTTGCTGTGTCTCGGTCAGTCTCTGACGTCCATCCACCGACCCCCGTCAACAGGGCTCGGCGCCCCCATTGTGGACCCTCGCGCCGACACTCCCGGCCAGCGCCCCTCTTCCGCCCCTGGCGAACGCCCCGTCTGCGCGGGACACGAACACGCCCCCCGCGCGTTGCACCACAATGGGGGACGCCACACGAACCCCGACATCGACGACGGGAAGGACCCGAGCGCATGGCCAACCCGGCCCCCGCATCCGCCTCCACCGGAGGACATGGCGCTGCCATCGCCATCACCGAGCACCGCCTGGCCAACGGCCTGCGCGTCGTCCTCTCCGAGGACCACCTCACCCCGGTCGCCGCGGTCTGCCTCTGGTACGACGTGGGCTCCCGGCACGAGGTCAAGGGCCGCACCGGCCTCGCCCACCTCTTCGAGCACCTCATGTTCCAGGGCTCCGCCAACGTCTCCAACAACGGGCACTTCGAGCTCGTCCAGGGCGCCGGCGGCTCGCTCAACGGCACCACCAGCTTCGAGCGCACCAACTACTTCGAGACCATGCCCGCCCACCAGCTGGAGCTCGCCCTCTGGCTGGAGGCCGACCGCATGGGCTCGCTGCTCGCCGCCCTCGACGAGACGTCCATGGAGAACCAGCGCGACGTCGTCAAGAACGAGCGCCGTCAGCGCTACGACAACGTCCCCTACGGCACCGCCTTCGAGAAGCTCACCGCGCTCTCGTTCCCCGACGGCCACCCGTACCACCACACCCCGATCGGCTCCATGGCCGACCTCGACGCCGCCACCCTCGACGACGCCCGCGCGTTCTTCCGCACCTACTACGCGCCCAACAACGCCGTCCTCACCGTCGTCGGCGACATCGACCCCGAGCAGACCATCGCCTGGGTCGAGAAGTACTTCGGCAGCATCCCCTCCCACGACGGCAAGCAGCCGCCTCGCTCCGGCGAACTCCCCGACACCATCGGCAGCGAACTGCGCGAGCACGTCCACGAGGACGTCCCCTCCCGCGCCCTGATGGCCGCCTACCGCCTCCCGCACGACGGCACCCGCGACGCCGACGCCGCCGACCTCGCCCTCACCATCCTCGGCAGCGGCGAGTCCAGCCGCCTCTACAACCGGCTCGTCCGCCGCGACCGCACCGCCGTCGCCGCCGGCTTCGGCCTGCTCCGCCTCGCCGGCGCCCCCAGCCTCGGCTGGCTCGACGTCAAGACCTCCGGCGACGCCACCATCGAGCAGATCGACGCCGCCGTCGACGAGGAACTCGCCCGCTTCGCCGCCGAAGGCCCCACCCCCGAGGAACTCGAACGGGCCCAGGCCCAGATCGAGCGCGAATGGCTCGACCGGCTCACCACCGTCGCCGGCCGCGCCGACGAACTCTGCCGCTACGCCGTCCTGTTCGGTGACCCCAAGCTCCTGAACGACGCCCTCCCCAAGGTCCTCGACATCACCGCCGAGGAGGTCCAGGCCGTCGCCAAGGCCCGGCTCCACCCCGACAACCGGGCCGTCCTCGTCTACGAGCCCACCACGGCCGACGACACCGACGCCCCCGCCGCCACCGATGAGGAGGGTGCCGCCGCATGAGCACCGACTACGTCCCCGCCATGACGTTCCACCCCCAGCCCGAGCCCGGCACCCCCGGCCCCTGGGCCTTCCCCGCCCCCGAGCGCGCCGCCCTCGGCAACGGCATCACCGTCCTGCACTGCCACCGGCCCGGCCAGCAGCTCGTCGCCGTCGAGGTCCTCCTCGACGCCCCGCTCGCCGCCGAACCCGACGGCCTCGACGGCATCGCCGCCATCCTCGCCCGCGCCCTCAGCGAGGGCACCGACACCCTCACCGCCGAGGAGTACGCCGCCGAACTCGAACGCGCCGGCGCCACCCTCGACGCCCACGCCGACCACCCCTGCATCCGCGTCTCCCTGGAGGTCCCCGCCTCCCGCCTGCAGCGCGGCCTCTCCCTGCTCGCCGACGCCCTGCGCGCCCCCGCCCTCCCCGAGGACGAGATCGAGCGCCTCGTCGCCAACCGCCTCGACGAGATCGTCCACGAGCAGGCCAACCCCGCGCGGCGCGCCGCCAAGGCCCTCTACGCCGAGCTCTTCGACGGCGCCGACCGCCTCTCCCGGCCCCGCAGCGGCACCGCCGACACGGTCAAGGCCATCGACCGGGCCGCCGTCAAGGCCTTCTACGACGCCCACGTGCGCCCCGCCACCGCCACCGTCGTCGTGGTCGGCGACCTCACCGGCACCGACCTGCCCGCCCTCCTGGAGAGCACCCTCGGCACCTGGACCGGCAACACCGCCGAACCCTCCGCCCACGCCCCCGTCACCGCCGACGACCGCGGCCGCGTCGTCATCGTCGACCGCCCCGGCTCCGTCCAGACCCAACTCCTCATCGGCCGCATCGGCCCCGACCGCCACGACCCCCTCTGGGCCGCCCAGATCCTCGGCACCTACTGCCTCGGCGGCACCCTCACCTCCCGCCTCGACCGCGTCCTGCGGGAGGAGAAGGGCTACACCTACGGCGTCCGCTCCTTCGCCCAGCCGCTGCGCTCCGCCGCCGACGGCAGCGGCCGCTCGCTGCTCGCCATCAGCGGCTCGGTGGACACCGCCTCCACCGCCCCGGCGCTCGCCGACACCTGGACCATCCTGCGCACCCTCGCCGCCGAGGGCCTCACCGACGCCGAGCGCGACGAGGCCGTGCAGTTCCTGGTCGGCGTCGCCCCGCTGAAGTACGAGACCGCGGGCTCGGTCGCCGGCACCCTGGCCGACCAGGTCGAGCAGTACCTCGCGGACGACTACCAGGCCGAGGTCTACCGGCAGCTCGCCGAACTGCCCACCGCCGCCGCCACCGAGGCCGTCGTCGCCGCCTTCCCGCCGGACCGCCTGGTCACCGTGCTGGTCGGCGACGCCTCCGTCATCGCCGACGACGTGCGGGCCCTCGGCATCGGCGAGGTCACCGTCGTCAGCTGACCCCGCGGTTCCCGTGCGGCCCGGTGGAGCACCCGCTCCGCCGGGCCGTCGCGTTGTTAAATCCGTTGCGGGCCAGCGGCGTTCCGTGGATAGATATCCCCGGCACAGACGGACGAACGACGACGAACGACGACGAACGAAGGGAGGCGGTCACCATGCGGGTCGAGCGAGCCATACGCCGACGCTCCCCAAGGCCGTCCTCCCCCTGTGCCCAGGGCGCCTGAGCCCCACCCCCGAACTTCCCCGAGCCGCACCGGGCTTCTTCGCGCGGCACCCCCTTCCCCGAACCACCCGACCGCTGGAGGTCGTTCAACCATGACGTACACCGAGGTGCCCGGAATCCGGGTCCCGATCCGGATGTGGACCGACCCGGCCACCGTCGAGGGCCAGGCCCTGCAGCAGCTGCGCAACATCAGCTCCCTGCCCTGGCTGCACGGCCTCGCCGTGATGCCCGACGTCCACCTGGGCAAGGGCGCGACCGTCGGCTCCGTCATCGCCATGAAGGGCGCCGTCTGCCCGGCGGCGGTCGGCGTCGACATCGGCTGCGGCATGAGCGCGGTGAAGACCTCCCTCACCGCCGAGGACCTCCCCGACGACCTGTCCCGCCTCCGCTCCAAGATCGAGCAGGCCATCCCGGTCGGCCGCGGCCTCCACACCGACCCCGTCGACCCCACCAAGCTGCACGGCCTCCGAACGGCGGGCTGGGACGACTTCTGGCACCGCTTCGACGGCGTGGCCGGGGAGGTCAAGTGGCGCCGCGAGCGGGCGATGCAGCAGATGGGGACGCTCGGGGGAGGGAATCACCACATTGAACTATGTGTCGATGATAAGAAAAGTGTTTGGCTGACGCTGCATTCCGGTTCTCGTGGAATCGGCAAGGAACTGGCCGAGTACCACATGGGTGTGGCCCGGTCGCTGCCGCACAACCAGGGGCTGATCGACCGTGACCTCGCGGTGTTCATCTCGGAGACCCCGCAGATGGCGGCCTACCGGCAGGACCTGTTCTGGGCGCAGGAATACGCGCTGCACAACCGCTCGATCATGATGGCTCTCTTCAAGGACGTCGTACGCCGCGAGCTCCCGAAGGCGCAGGTGACCTTCGAGGACGAGATCAGCTGCCACCACAACTACGTGGCGGAGGAGCGGTACGACGGCCAGGACCTGCTGGTGACCCGCAAGGGCGCGATTCGCGCCCGGACCGGCGACTACGGCATCATCCCGGGCTCCATGGCCACCGGTTCGTACATCGTGCGCGGGCTGGGCAACGAGGCGTCGTTCAACTCGGCCTCGCACGGTGCCGGCCGCAAGATGAGCCGCAGCGCGGCGAAGAAGCGGTTCTCCACGCAGGACTTGGTGGAGCAGACCAAGGGCGTGGAGTGCCGCAAGGACAGCGGCGTCGTGGACGAGATCCCGGGCGCGTACAAGTCGATCGAGAAAGTCATGGCACAGCAGACCGATCTCGTCGAGCCGATCGCCCACCTCATGCAGGTCGTCTGCGTCAAGGGGTGATCGAATGAGGCGGGCCCCCACCAAGCCGGGGGCCGCCGTCACCCCGTCGGTAATAAACTAGGACGTGTGGGGGCGACCAATAGCCACTTTAGGACCATTCAGCTCGTGAGCGTTCGCCC
>NZ_JBHWIJ010000123.1:13774-14872 GCF_042732255.1 Kitasatospora sp. NPDC059803
CATCCCCCCCCCCCTCCGGTTGTTAGGGTTCAGGGGGTTATCTATTGCGGCGCCCCCCGACGACGCGGGGGGCCGCCTTCACCGCTGCGGAAAGACTCTCGGACGTTTGGGGCCGACAAGTCGCCAGTGACGGACCTTGCAGCTCTTGAGCGTTCGCCCCAAGTGCGCGGAGGCCGTCTCCATGCTTGGTGCGGTGAGGATCACCTCGTCCTCCTCCGGGGTCCAGCTGCGCCGAGGGGGTGCGAATCCCATGGTCGATGGACGAACCCACCCGCTGACTCGATCGGCACCGGCCTGCTTGCGGAGCAGCGCCAGGCAGCCCGGGTAGTAGAGGTCGGTGGCCAGGGCCACGGCGGCCTCGTTGAGGAAGAGGATGTTGTAGATGTTGTCGCGTTTGTTGCGGTTGAGCTTGCGCCGGGCCCCGCAGAGGCGTTCTGCATAGAGGGCAGTGAAGGCGGCCGTCGCGTCGCTCTTGGTGGCCAGGCCGACGAAGGGCAGTTCCTTGGACGTGAGGCCCACCGAGCCGTCGGCGTCGATGAGGCCGCGCAGGTAGTCGCGCTCGGAGAACGGCACCGTCGGCGGTGCGATGATCTCGGACTTCCGCCCCACCGGCAGGCCGAGGTCCCGCAGTTCCTCGCGGAATTCGCGGGCGCAGACGGTCCACATCGCCGAGGTGTGCTCCGCTTTGAAGTTCGTGCTGCGCGTCCGGTACCGGATGCTGCTGTTGTACGGGCAGAGCCGCTGGAACTCCTCCAGGATGGGCGCGTCGCGCGCGGAGAGTTCCACGGAGAGCCGGCCGCGGTTGCGGGACTGCTCGGTGAGGTGTCCGTCCGCCTGGAGGAAGGCGAACATGTAGGCGTGCTGGGGTCGTTCGAGGTCGAAGAATGTCATGCGGTGAGCGTCTGTGCGATCGATCGCCGAAGGAGCGCGATCGCTCGCCAGTTCGCTCAATGGTGTGGATACGATCGATTCCGCGAACAGAAGCGCCCCGGCCGGGTTGGCACTGCCGGGGGGGGAGGGGGGGGGTGTTGGGCGCGCCGCGCCGCGGGAGCAGAGGGGGCCCTACAGGGCGGACCTGTGGTGGGCGGGCCCGGGGGC
>NZ_JBHWIJ010000123.1:14882-22900 GCF_042732255.1 Kitasatospora sp. NPDC059803
GCCCCCCCGCCCCCGCCCTCGCTCACGGGGGTGTCTATCGCCCTATCCCACCCCACCCCCCGCCGCGCCCTTTTGCCCCGCGCCCCCCCCATTCTGTCGGTCGAGTTGGCTCAGGCCGCGGCCGGGAGCTCGTCGAGGCCTTCCTGGACGAGCTTGGCGAGGCGGTCCAGGGCGTCGTCGGCGTTGTCGGCGTCGGAGGCGAGGATGACCTCGTCGCCGCCCTGGGCGCCGAGGCCGAGCAGGCCGAGCATGGAGGCGGCGTTGACGGGGTTGCCGCCGGGCTTGGCGATGGTGATCGGCACGCCGGTGGCCGTGACGGCCCGGACGAAGACGGAGGCGGGACGGGCGTGCAGGCCCTCGGCCCAACCGATGGTGACGCGGCGCTCAGCCATGAGACGTGCCTTTCCGGTGAAGCTGGTTACGGCCGTGCTCGGGGAAGCGGCCATGTTGTCTAGACCAGTGTTGCACGCAGGCGGCCCCTGCGAGCCGCCGCGTTCGGGACTTGTGATTGTTTCTTTTCGGGGCATAAGGCCCGGCCAGCGGCCCTGCCCACCCTGCTGCCAGTGTGCGCCCGGCGCCATTCGGCTCGCTGCCGGATAACCTGACGAATGTGGACGACTCCGCAGTGGCGCAGCCCGAGCAGGACCCCGGTGACCGGGGGGAATCCGGACCGGATTACCCCCAGCACTGGGAGGCCGACATCCTGCTGCGGGACGGCGGTACGGCCCGTATCCGGCCGATCACGCCGGAGGACGCGGAGCGTCTGGTGGAGTTCTACGCACAGGTGTCGGACCAGTCCAAGTACTTCCGTTTCTTCGCCCCCTATCCCCGGTTGTCGGAGAAGGACGTCCGCCGTTTCACCCACCACGACTTCGTGGACCGGGTGGCGCTGGCGGTGGTGGTCCGGGACCGTTTCATCGCGACCGTCCGCTACGACCGGATCGACGCGCAGGGCCGTCCGTCCGAGGCCGGGACGGACGCCGAGGTGGCGTTCCTGGTGCAGGACGCCCATCAGGGCCGCGGGGTGGCGTCGGCGCTGCTGGAGCACGTCGCGGCGGTGGCGCAGGAGCGCGGGATCCGCCGGTTCCAGGCGGAGGTGCTGCCGGAGAACCGGAAGATGGTGAAGGTCTTCACCGATGCCGGCTACACGCAGCGCCGCAGTTTCACCGACGGTGTGGTGCACCTGGAGTTCGATCTTGAGCAGACGGACCGTTCGCTGGCGGTGATGCGGGCGCGCGAGCACCGGGCGGAGGCGAAGTCGGTGCAGCGGCTGCTGACCCCGCGGTCGGTGGCGGTGATCGGGGTGTCGCGCAATCCGCAGACGGTGGGCCGGGCGATCCTGCGGGACCTGCTGGGCAGTGCCGACGACACGCGCCCGGTGTACGCGGTGAACCGCAACGCCCCGCCGGGCACCGGGCTGGACGGCGTCCCGGTGCACCGTTCGGTTCTGGACATTCCCGGGCCGGTGGATCTCGCGGTGATCGCCGTCCCGGAGGGGGCCGTCCCGGCGGCTGTCGCCGAGTGCGGCGCGCACGGGGTGCAGGGCCTGGTGGTGGTGACCGCCGGGTACGCGGAGACCGGTCCGGAGGGCCGGGACCGCCAGCGCGCGCTGGTGCGCCAGGCGCGGGCGGCGGGGATGCGGGTGATCGGCCCGAACGCCTTCGGCTTGATCAACACCGATCCGGGCCGCCCGTTGAACGCCTCGCTGGCCCCGCAGCTGCCGGGCCGGGGCGGGTTCGGGATCTTCTGCCAGTCCGGCGCGATCGGGGTGGCCCTGCTGGAGTCGGCGCACCGCCGGGGCCTGGGGGTGTCCTCCTTCGCCTCGGTGGGCAACCGGTCGGACGTCTCCGGGAACGACTTCCTGCAGTACTGGGCGGAGGACGAGGCCACCGAGGTGGTGCTGCTCTACCTGGAGTCCTTCGGCAACCCGCGCAAGTTCACCCGGATCGCGCGCCGGCTGGCCGCGGTGAAGCCGGTCGTGGTGGTGAAGGGCGCCCGGCACACCGGCAGCCTGCCGCCGGGCCACGCGGTGCCGGCGACCGCGACGGGGCTGCGTGACGCGACGGTGGACGCGCTGTTCGAGCAGGCGGGCGTGATCAGGGTGGAGACGATCACCGAGCTGTACGACACCGGGGAGCTGCTGGCCCTGCAGCCGCTGCCGCCGGGGGACCGGGTCGCGGTGGTCGGCAACTCGGACTCGCTGGGTCTGCTGACCTACGACGCCTGCCTGAGCGCGGGCCTGCGGCCGCGCACGCCGGTGGACCTGACCACGGCCGCGACGGGCGAGAACTTCCGGATCGCGCTGGACGTGGCGCTGGCCGATCCGGCGGTGGACGCGGTGATCGCGGTGGCGATCCCGCCGATCGGCACGTCCGCGCACGCCTTCATGGGCGGCCGGCTGACCGGTCCGGACGATCCGGAGATGGGTTCGGACGATCCGGAGATCGCCGAAGCACTGCTCGAAGCCAGCGGAAGGGCAAGGGAGTTGGGCAAGCCGCTGGTGCTCGCCCATCTGGCGTTGACCGATCTGCCGGTCCGGCTGCGCCCGGGGGGCGTGCCGGCGTTCGCGGCGCCGGAGCGGGCGGTGCGGGCGCTGGCGCATGCGGTGCACTACGCGCAGTGGCGGCGCCGGACGGCCGAGGCGGAGGAGACGGCCCGGGTGCCCGAGCTGGACCGGATCGACGAGCCGGGCGCCCGGGCGCTGGTCGAGGCGGCGTTGAGCACCCGGACGGCGGTTGCCGCGCGGACGCAGCCGGGCGGCGCCCGGATCACCCTGCCGGACGCGGGGGCCCGTGAGCTGCTGGCGCGCTACGGCATCGACGTCTTCCCGGCGCTGCCGGCGCCGGACGAGGAGGCGGCCGTGCGGGCCGCGGCGACACTCGGCTATCCGGTGGCGTTGAAGGCCACCGCCCCGCATCTGCGCCACCGCCCGGACCTGGGCAGCGTGCGGCTGGACCTGACCGGCGAGCCCGGGCTGCGCCGGGCGCACCGCGAGCTGGACGCGCTGCTGGGCGGTGCGGCGCAGGCGGAGCTGGTGGTGCAGCGGCTGGCGCCGCGCGGGGTGGACACCGTGATCGGTGCCACGGTGGATCCGGCGGTCGGCGCGATCCTGTCGTTCGGCCTGGCGGGGGCGCCCGCCGAGCTGCTGGGCGACGTGGCGCACCGCTTGGTCCCGGCGACCGACCAGGAGGTGGCCGGGCTGGTCCGGGAGGTGCGGGCGGCGCCCCTGCTGTTCGGTTGGCGGGGTGCGGAGGCGGTGGACACCGGCGCGTTGGAGGAGTTGCTGCTGCGGGTGTCGCAGTTGGTGGACGACGTGCCGGAGATCGCCTCGGTGGATCTCGAACCGGTGGTCGTGGCCCCGTACGGGCTGGCGATCCTGGGGGCGCGGGTGCGGATCGCGCCGCTGCCCGTCCGTAGCGATCTGGGCCCGCGCGCGATGAGCAGCCTGTAACCTTCCTTGGTTGCGCCTGCCTGTGGGCGCTGTTGTCCGAAGCTCGGCGCCGTGCCGCCCGCTTCGTCGGCGGACCATGCCAGGATGGAGTTATGGCGAAGACCGGTACCACCAGCACTCAGGACCTGCGCTCGGCGATCGAGCGCAGCGGTTACTACCCGGCCCTGGTGTCCGAGGCGGTCGAGGCCGCGGTGGGCCCGGAGCCGATCAGCTCCTACCTGGTGCACCAGGAGACGACCTTCGACGCCAACGAGGTGCGTCGGCACGTGACGGTGCTGGTGCTGACCCCGACGCGGTTCGTGGTGAGCCACACCGACGAGCAGTCGGGGGACGCGGGCAGTCCGGCGGTGCCGTTCGCGACGACGTCGACGGAGAGTGTCCGGCTGGACCGGATCGGTTCGGTCGTGCTGAGCCGGATGGTCGCGAACCCGGAGACGTACACGCCGGGGACGCTGCCGCGCGAGGTGGTGCTGACGATCGGCTGGGGTGCGGTGCAGCGGCTGGACCTGGAGCCCGCGGGCTGTTCGGACCCGAACTGCGAGGCTGACCACGGCTACACGGGTTCGGCGACGGCTGACGATCTCTCACTGCGGGTGAGCGAGGCCGGTGACGGCCCGGAGACGGTGGCCCAGGCACTGGTGTTCGCCCGCGCGCTCTCCGACGCGACGATCAGCAACGGCCCGCGGGTCTGAGCGCCGCCGCCTTCGACTGCTACGAATCCGGTTTCATGTCCTTCGCACCTTCCGGCGGCTTCGACGCCTTCGAGATCCTCGACCCGGCCGCGGCTCCCGCGCCCCCGTACGGCAGCGGTTCGCTCTGCGACCTGTTGCCCTCGGTGGCGGCGGGCCTGGGCGTTCCGGGTTTCACCGCGACCCTGCCGATCGCCCCGGCGGACCGGGTGGTGGTGTTCCTGGTGGACGGCCTGGGCTGGGAGCTGCTGCTGCGGCACCCGGAGTACGCGCCGTTCCTGTCCTCGCTGGCCGGGAGTTCGATGGGTGGTTCGGGCCGCCCGCTGACCGCCGGTTTCCCGTCGACCACGGCGACCTCGCTGGCCTCGGTCGGCACCGGCACCCCGCCGGGGCTGCACGGTCTGGCCGGGTACACGGTCGCGGTGCCGGGCGCCGGTTATCTGATGAACCAGCTGCGTTGGCAGCCGCACACCGACCCGCACGTCTGGCAGCCGTACCCGACGGTCTTCGAGCGGACGGACGCCGCCGGGGTGGCGACCGCGCAGGTGTCCTCCCCGCTGTTCTCGCAGACGCCGCTGACCAGGGTGGCGCTGTCCGGCGGAACCTTCCTGGGCCGGACCACGGGCGAGGAGCGGATGGACCTGGCGGCCTCCTGGCTGGCCGAGCACGACCGGGCGCTGGTCTACACGTACGTCAGCGAGCTGGACGGTGCGGGCCACCGCTTCGGGGTGGACTCGGACGAGTGGCGGATGACCCTGGACGCGGTGGACCGGCTGGCCCGTCGGCTGGCCGAGCGGCTGCCGCCGCGGTCGGCGATGTACGTGACCGCCGACCACGGCATGATCGACATCGCGCCGGAGGACCGGATCGACTTCGACGAGGACTGGGAGCTGGGCGCCGGAGTGGCCCTGCTGGGCGGCGAGGGCCGGGCCCGGCACGTGTACGCGGTGCCCGGTGCGGCGGCCGACGTGTTCGCGGTCTGGAGCGAGGTGCTGGGCGACCGGATGTGGGTGGCCACCCGGGACCAGGCGATCGCGGCGGGCTGGTTCGGTCCGGTCGTGGACGAGCGGGTGTACGGGCGGATCGGCGACGTGGTGGCCGCGGCGCGGGACGACATCGCGATCACCGCCTCCCGCAACGAGCCGGGCGAGTCCGCGATGATCGGTCTGCACGGTTCGATGACCCCGGTCGAGCAGTTCGTGCCGCTGCTCGAAGTTCGCGGCTGAGCCAGGTCCTTGACTCTTCTGTGCCCGAACTCCCCTGATGTGAAAGGCCTTTGCTCCACCCATGGCTGAACTGGTGTTCTTCTCGGGCACGATGGACTGCGGCAAGTCGACGCTGGCGCTGCAGATGGACCACAACCACTCCGCCCGCGGCCGGCAGGGACTCATCCTGACCCGCCACGACCGGGCCGGTGCGGCGACCATCTCCAGCCGGCTGGGCCTGCGGGCGGACGCGGTCGAGGTGACGGACGACTTCGACTTCCACGCGTACGTGGTGCACCGGCTCTCGGCGGGCGGCCGGGTGGACTACCTGATCTGCGACGAGGCGCAGTTCTTCGCCGCCGAGCAGGTCGACCAGTTGGCCCGGGTGGTGGACGAACTCGACATCGACGCCTACACGTTCGGGATCACCACGGACTTCCGCACCCGGCTGTTCCCCGGCTCCCAGCGGCTGATCGAGCTGGCCGACCGGGTGGAGGTGCTCCAGGTCGAGGCGCTGTGCTGGTGCGGTGCGCGGGCGACGCACAACGCCCGGACGGTGGGCGGGGTGATGGTGGTCGAGGGCGCCCAGGTGGTGGTCGGCGACATCTCGGTGAACGAGGACGAGGTCGGGTACGAGGTGCTCTGCCGCCGGCACCACCGCCGTCGGCTGACCGCCGCGACGGCCCGGGCCTCGGTGCTCTCCCCGGACGTGCTGCCCTTCGAGCAGCAGGTCTGAGTCCTGTCCTGGGCGCGCTAGCGGAGTTCCAGCACCGAGAAGTGCCCGCCCTGCGGGTCGGACAGCCGGGCGGCGCGGCCGCGGGCGGTGTCGTGCGGTGGGACCAGGACGCGGCCGCCGAGTCCGACGGCGTGCCGGGCGGTGGCGTCGGCGTCGCGGACGGCGAAGTGGACCCGCCAGCGGGGCGGATGGCCGCGCAGTTCGGCGCGGTGCCGGATGCCGGCGACCGGTTGCCCGTGCACGAGTAGCGCGGACTCGTCGTCGGCGTGCCGGACGGGGCGGTCGAGTACGGCGGTGTAGAAGGCGACGGCGCCGTCGGTGTCGGGGGTGAGCAGTTCGGTCCAGGCCGGTCCGCCGGGTTCGGGCCCGGCCTCCCGGCCGGTGTGCTCCTCGCCCTGCCAGAGGCCGAAGACGGCGCCGGAGACGTCGGCGGCGATGGCCATCCGCCCGGCGCGTTCGGCCTGGAGCGGCCCGACGGCCACGGTTCCGCCGCAGGAGCGCACCAGTTGGGCGGTGTGGTCGGCGTCGTCGACGGCGAAGTAGGTGGTCCACTGCACCGGGAAGCCGGTGGCGGTGGAGACGCCGAGGCCGGCGACCGGTGCCCCGTCGAGTTCGGCGCGGACGTAGGCGCCGAGCTGGCCGGGGCCCGGGGTGTAGGTCCAGCCGAGCAGGTCGGCGTAGAACGCGCGGGCGCCGGCCAGGTCGTCGGTCAGCAGGCTGACCCAGCAGGGGGTGCCCTGGGCCAGTCGGAGTTCCACCGCGGGCAATGCGGGCCTCCTCATGGGTGGTTGGCGCAATGGGTGGTTGGCGCACGGAAATCCTCGCGCGCGAGGGTGATGCTTCCACTCTGGCGCGCGTCGAACCCTCGGGCCGCGCGGAAATTCCGGCAAAGAGCGCACAAAGAGCGGCGGGTTGGCGGCGCTGCGCGACAATGGCCGCCATGACCACCTACAACGACGGTTCCCCGCTGATCTCCGCGGCCGGGCTGGCGCAGGCGCTCGCCTCCGCGCGCCCGCCGGTGCTGTTGGACGTGCGCTACCGGCTGGTCGGTGCCGCGCAGTCCGGCCCGACCGCCGTCGAGGAGTACCGGGCCGGGCACCTGCCCGGCGCCCGCTTCGTCGATCTGGACCGGGACCTCGCGGCCCCGCCGGGCGCCCCCGGCCGGGGCGGCCGCCACCCGCTGCCGGACCCGGAGGAGTTCGGTGCGGCGATGCGCCGCCTGGGGGTGGACTCCGACCGCCCGGTGGTGGTGTACGACGGCGCGGCCTCGCTGGCGGCGGCCCGCGCCTGGTGGCTGCTGCGCTGGGCCGGGCACCGGGATGTCCGGGTGCTGGACGGCGGGTACGCGGCCTGGTCGGCGGCCGGACTGCCGGTGACGGCGGAGGTTCCGGCGCCGGCGGAGGGTGATTTCAAGCCGGTCCCGGGGCAGTTGCCCGTGGTGGACGCGGACGGCGCGGCGGCCTGGGCGCGCGGCGAGCTGCTGCTGGACGCCCGGGCGGGGGACCGCTACCGGGGCGAGAGCGAGCCGGTGGACCCGCGCGCCGGGCACATCCCGGGCGCGGTGTCGGCGCCGACGGCCGAGAACGTGGCGGCCGACGGGCGGTTCAGGTCGGCCGCGGAGCTGACGGCGCGGTTCCGTGCGCTGGGCGCGGGTGAGCGGGAGACGGCGGTGTACTGCGGCTCGGGGGTGACGGCGGCGCACCAGATCCTGGCGCTGGAGGTGGCGGGCCTGCCGGCGACGCTGTACCCGGGGTCGTGGAGCGAGTGGTCGAGCGACGAGGCCCGCCCGGTGGCGGTGACCGACCAGCCGGGCTGAGTCCGGGCGTGTGTCAGGGGCGGGAGGCCCGGCCGCCCCCCCCGGGGCGCTGGGGGGGTACACCGGCGTTGTGGCCCGGGTGCCGGCGTCCCGGGCGGCCCCCCTGGGCCCGGGGGGCCCG
>NZ_JBHWIJ010000124.1:0-4888 GCF_042732255.1 Kitasatospora sp. NPDC059803
GGGTTAGCTGAGTTGACTCTTAATAGGGGGGTCGGGGTTTGGTGTCCTGGGGGGCGCACAGACAGCGGTGTGGCCCTTTGCGAACGGGGGGGGCCTCTCGGCGTTTCCCGCGCGAACCGCGAACCGGCGAACAAGGAAGCAGGACCGGGCCGCCCGCCGGAGCGGACGGCCCGACCGGGGCTCAGCGGCCGCGCAGCGCGCGGTAGCGGGCGACCAGCTCGGCGGTGGAGCTGTCCAGCTGTTCCGCGCCCTCGCCGGTCAGCAGCACCGGCTCGATCCGCTTGGCGAGCACCTTGCCCAGCTCGACGCCCCACTGGTCGAAGGAGTCGATGTTCCAGATCGCGCCCTGGACGAAGACCTTGTGCTCGTAGAGCGCGACCAGCTGGCCGAGCACCGAGGGGGTCAGCTCGGCGGCCAGGATGGTGCTGGTCGGGTGGTTGCCCTGGAAGGTCTTGTGCGGGACGAGTTCGGCGGGGACGCCCTCGGCCGCCACCTCCTCCGGGGTCTTGCCGAAGGCCAGCGCCTGGGTCTGGGCGAAGAAGTTGGCCAGCAGCAGGTCGTGCTGGGCGACCAGGCCCGGGAGCAGGTCGGCGACCGGCTTGGCGAAGCCGATGAAGTCGGCCGGGATCAGCTTGGTGCCCTGGTGCAGCAGCTGGTAGTAGGCGTGCTGGCCGTTGGTGCCGGGGGTGCCCCAGACCACCGGGCCGGTCTGCCAGGTCACCGGCGAGCCGTCGCGGGTCACCGACTTGCCGTTGGACTCCATGTCCAGCTGCTGGAGGTAGGCGGTGAACTTCGACAGGTAGTGCGAGTAGGGCAGCACGGCGTGCGCCTGGGCGTCGAAGAACGCGCCGTACCAGACGCCGAGCAGGCCGAGCAGCAGCGGGACGTTCTGCTCCGGCGGCGCGGTGCGGAAGTGCTCGTCGACCAGGTGGAAGCCGTCCAGCATCTCGCGGAAGGCGTCCGGGCCGATGGCGATCATCAGCGAGAGGCCGATCGCCGAGTCGTAGGAGTAGCGGCCGCCGACCCAGTCCCAGAACTCGAACATGTTGTCGGTGTCGATGCCGAAGTCCCGCACGCCCTCGGCGTTGGTGGACAGCGCGACGAAGTGCTTGGCCACCGCCTCGGTGCCGGCGCCCAGCCCGGTGAGCAGCCAGTCGCGGGCCGAGACCGCGTTGGTGATGGTCTCGATGGTGGTGAAGGTCTTCGAGGCGACGATGAACAGCGTCTCGGCCGGGTCGAGGTCGCGGACCGCCTCGTGCAGGTCGGCGCCGTCCACGTTGGAGACGAAGCGGACGTCGAGGTCGCGCTTGGCGAACGAGCGGAGCACCTCGTAGGCCATCGCGGGGCCGAGGTCGGAGCCGCCGATGCCGATGTTGACGACGGTGCGGATCGGCTTGCCGGTGTGGCCGCGCCACTCGCCGCCGCGGACCCGCTCGGCGAAGCCGGCCATCTTGTCGAGGACGGCGTGCACGGCGGGCACCACGTTCTCGCCGTCGACCTCGATCACGGCACCGCGCGGGGCGCGCAGCGCGGTGTGCAGGACGGCGCGGCGCTCGGTGTTGTTGATCTTCTCGCCTCGGAACATCGCGTCCCGCAGTTCGGCGACGCCGGTGGCCGCGGCGAGTTCGCGCAGCAGCTCCAGCGTCTCGTCGGTGACCAGGTGCTTGGCGTAGTCCACGTGCAGGTCGCCGACCTGGAGGGTGTAGCGGCGGCCGCGCTCCGGGTCGGCGGCGAACAGCTCGCGCAGGTGCGTCTCGCCCAGCGCGGCCCGGTGCTTGCCGAGGGCGGCCCACTGCGGGGTGCGGTCGAGCGGGGTGCGGGCGTCGGCACGGGTCTCCGACATCGGTGGTTCCTCGATTCATCTGGGTGCGGAAACCGGCAGGGCCAGGCGGTGAGGGTCTCGCGAGGTCGTGCGGGTACTGGTGGTACTGGTGGTGCGCCGACTCCGTTGACGGCCTGCCCGGGCTCAGCCTATGCAACCGCGGAGCCGGTCGCGCACATTCCGCCCGGCGGGGCCGGACAGGCCGTCACTTGCGTTCCGAGCGCAGGTCCAGCCCCCGCAGCACCTGGTCGACCAGCTCCGGGTCGGCGCCGAGTTCGCTGCGGGCGGCGAGCATCTCGCGCCGGGAGGCGGCGATCATCTCCTGTTCGACCTCCCGGGCGGCCCGCCACTGGCTGAGCCGCAGCTTGGCCTCGGCGGCCTCCTCCTCGGCGTAGTTCTCCGGGCAGAGCCGGGCCAGCCGGTCGTGCTGACGGTCCCGCAGGCGGTCGGCGACCTCGGCGGGCAGGCGGTCCTGCTCCTCCAGTTCACCCAGCCGCCTGAGCCCCGCCTTGGCGGCCCGCCACCAGAGCTGGCGCACGGCCTGCTCGTGCTTGTCCTGGTCGATGTCCAGTTCGAACCGCTTGGCCAGCCAGGGCAGGGTGAGGCCCTGCACCAGCAGGGTGAACAGCACCACGCTGAAGGCGATGAAGACCAGGCGGCCGCGCTCGGGGAACTCCTCGCCGGAGTGCAGGGTGAGCGGGATGGCGAGGGCCAGGGCGACGGTGGCCACGCCGCGCATGCCGGACCACCAGAGGATCACGCTCTCCTTCCAGCTGAACGGGGTGTCCTCGTCGTCGCCGCTGCGCAGCTTCTTCGACAGCCAGCCGGCCGGCAGCAGCCAGAGCAGCCGGACCACCACGACCACGCCGATGACCACGGCGGCGTCGCCGATGAAGCCGGTCCAGCCGCGGCCGGCCTCCTTGAGCACGGTGGCCAGCTCCAGGCCGATCAGGCCGAAGGCGACGCCGGTGATCAGGATCTCGACGACCTCCCAGAAGGCGTTGCCGACCAGCCGGAAGGAGACGGCGTCGGCGTCGGAGGCCCGCTCGGCGAGGTAGAGCGCGCAGACCACGACGGCGAGCACGCCGGAGCCGTGGATCTCCTCGGCGATGGCGTAGGCAGCGAAGGGCACCAGCAGGTTGAGCGCGACCTGCTGGGTCGGGTCGTCCAGGCGCTCGGCGAGTTTGGTGTTGACCCAGCCGAGGGCGATGCCGACGACCACGGCGAGCACCGCGGACAGGATGAAGCGCAGCACCGCGTGGCCGACCGAGAAGTCGCCGCTGACCACGGCCTCGATGGCCAGCGAGTAGACGACGATCGCGGTGACGTCGTTGAACAGGCCCTCGCTCTCCAGGATCGACACCAGGCGCCGGGGCAGGCCGACGCTGCCGGCCACCGCGACGGCGGCCACCGGGTCGGGCGGGGAGACCAGCGCGCCGACGGCGATCGCGGCGGCGACCGGCAGGGCGGGCAGCAGCCAGTGCACCGCCCCGGCCACCGCGGCCGTGGTGACCACCACCAGGGCGACGGCCAGCAGCAGGATCGAGCGGACGTTGGCCTTGAAGTAGCGCACCGAGGAGCGCCGGGCGACCGCGAAGATCAGCGGCGGCAGCACCAGCGGGAGGATCAGCTCGGGTTCGATGGTGACGTCCGGGATCTGCGGGACGAGCGCCATGACGATGCCGAGCAGGGTCATCAGGACCGGTTGCGGGACTCCGGTCTTGCGTGCGAGTGGCATGGTCACCACGGAGGCGAGCAGCACCAGGAAGAACAGGGGCAGCTGGCCCACGGAAACGTTCCTCTCGACAACGGACGGCTGAGCGCCGCCCAGGATAAATCTGACAATGCGCCCATCGGCGAAGACGCGCCGAACAGCGGGCCGAACAGTGGCTTGACCTCAAGTGGACTTCAGGTCCGAGGATCGGGGGCGGTCGAACAGTCAAGCAGTCGAATGTCGAACATTCGAGAGGGCGGGAGCAGACATGAAGGCGGTCACCGTGACGCGGTCCGGCGGTCCGGAGGTCCTGCGGGTCACCGAGGTGCCCGACCCGGAACCCGGGCCGGGCGAGGTGCGGGTGCGGGTCTTCGCCGCCGGGGTGCAGCCTGTCGACCTCGCGATCCGGGAGGGCTTCCGCCCGCCGGGGGCCGTCGTCGAGCCGCCGTTCGTCCTCGGCAACGAGTTCGCCGGAGTGGTGGACCGGCTCGGACCGGACGGCTCCGGCTGGCAGGTCGGCGACGAGGTGCTGGGCTTCCGCTTCCTGGACAGCCAGGCCGGGCTCGTCACGGTGGACGCCGCCCAGCTGGTGGCCAAGCCCGCCGGCATGCCCTGGGAGCAGGCCGGCTCGCTCTCCGCCTCCGGCCAGACCGCGCACCTGGCGCTCACCCTGCTCGCGGTCGGCCCAGGCGACACCGTGCTGGTGCACGGCGCCTCCGGCGGGGTCGGCACCGTCGCCGTCCAGCTCGCCCGGGCCTGGGGCGCCACCGTGATCGGCACCGCGAGCGAGCGCAACCACGACTACCTGCGCGACCTGGGCGCGATCCCGGTCACGTACGGCGAGGGGCTGGTCGAGCGGGTCCGGGCGGTGGCGCCGCAGGGCGTGGACGCCGCCTTCGACGCCGCCGGGCGGGGCGCGCTGGCGGCCTCCGTCGAGCTGGTCTCCGACCGGAGCCGGATCGGCACCGTGGTCGACTACCCGAAGGCCGAGCGGCTGGGCGTCCGGGGGCTGCGGGGGCCGCGCACGGCCGCGCGGCTGACCGAGCTGGTGCGGCTGTGGGAGGCGGGCGGGCTGCGGCTGGAGGTCGCCGAGGCGCTGCCGCTGGAGCGGGCCGCCGAGGCCCACCGGCTGGTCGGCGCGGGGCACGTCCGGGGCAAGGTGGTCCTGGTGCCGTGACGCTGCGTGCGCGGCCGCCCGGGCCGATTGTGTGTTTCGGCTGCTGACCAGGTAATGTTCTCCGCGTCAGCAGGCGCCGCTAGCTCAGTTGGTTAGAGCAGCTGACTCTTAATCAGCGGGTCCGGGGTTCGAGTCCCTGGCGGCGCACAGACAGGCCGAAAGCCCCTAGCGCAAG
>NZ_JBHWIJ010000124.1:4898-15757 GCF_042732255.1 Kitasatospora sp. NPDC059803
TGGCGGGGGCGGGGGCGGGCGCGCCCGCACCGCCCCCCGACCCGGCCCCCGCGCCGGGGGGCGCGCGCCCCCCCCCCCCCCCCGTTTCCGCGTTCCCCGCCGCCATCCCCACCGGCATCCCCACCGACGGTGGCAGGAAAGGTGGGAAACGGGTCATTGCTGCCACTGCGACCCGGTGACAGGCTGGTCGCATGAGAGCGCGCAGCGTGGTCGTCGTCCTCTACGAGGGCGTGCAGAGCCTCGACGTGACCGGTCCCGTGGAGGTCTTCACGGGGGCGGGCGCGGCCGCCGGGCAGCCGGGGGCGTACCGGGTGACCACCGCCTCCCCGGGCGGCGGGCCGGTGCGCAGCCACAGCGGGCTGCGGCTGCTGCCGGACACGAACCTGGCCGAGGTCGGGCCGGTGCACACCCTGCTGGTCCCCGGCGGGCTGGGCAGCGATCTCCCGAACGGTGCGCTGGTCGCCCGGATCCGGGAGCTGGCCGGCCGGGCCGAGCGGGTGGTGTCGGTGTGCACCGGGGCCTTCCTGCTCGCCGAGGCCGGGCTGCTGGCCGGGCGCCGGGCGACCACGCACTGGGCGTACTGCGAGGCGCTGGCCCGGCGGTTCCCAGACGTCGAGGTGGACCCGGACCCGATCCACGTCCGGGACGGGAACGTCGCCACCTCGGCCGGGGTCACCGCCGGGATCGACCTGGCGCTGGCCCTGGTCGAGGAGGACCTGGGACGCGACGCCGCCCTGCTGATCGCCCGCCACCTGGTGGTCTTCCTGCGCCGGCCGGGCAACCAGGCCCAGTTCAGCACCCAGCTGGCCGCCCAGGTGGCGGCCCGGCAGCCGCTGCGCGAGGTGCAGCGGTGGATCGCCGAGCACCCGGAGGCCGACCTGTCCGTCGAGGCGCTGGCCCGCCGGTCGGCGCTGTCACCACGGCACTTCGCCCGGGCCTTCGCCACCGAGGTGGGGGTGACCCCGGGCCGGTACGTGGACGGGGTCCGGCTGGAGGCCGCCCGGCGGCTGCTGGAGGACACCGCCGACGGCATCGAGGAGATCGCGCGCTCCTGCGGCTATGGCACCCCGGAGGCGATGCGGCGCGCCTTCGTCCGGTCCCTGGCCGCCCCGCCCGCCGAGTACCGACGCCGCTTCCGACCCGATCCTGTTGGAGGACACTGATGCTCATCGCCGTTCTGCTCTACGACGAGTTCACCGCCCTGGACGCCGTCGGCCCCTGCGAGGTGCTGTCCCGCATCCCCGGCGCCGAGGTGGTGTTCACCGCCGCGAAGCGCGGCCCGGTCCGCACCGACATGAAGACCCTGTCGCTGACCGCGGAGGCCACCCTGGACGAGGTGGACGCGGCCGACGTGCTGCTCGTCCCGGGCGGGCCCGGGACGGAGGCCCGGCTGACCGACCAGGCCGTGCTGGAGTGGATTCGCGCGGTGGACACCACCACCTCCTGGACCACCTCGGTCTGCTCGGGCTCCCTGCTGCTGGGCGCCGCCGGACTGCTGGCGGGGCGCCGGGCCACCTCGCACTGGTGCTGCCTCGACGCGCTGAAGAAGTTCGGGGCGGAGCCGACCGGGACGGAGCGGGTCGTGGTCGACGGCAAGTACGCGACCGCGGCCGGGGTCTCGGCCGGGATCGACCTCGCACTGACGCTGACCGGACTGATGGCCGGGGACGCGACCGCGGAGGCGATCCAGCTGGTCATCGAGTACGACCCGCAACCGCCGTACTCGGCGGGCTCGATCGCGACGGCCCGGCCCGAGCTGGTCGCCGAACTGCTGGCCAACGGGCTGCAGTTGCGCTAACCGCGGTCAGTCGGGAAGCCGTGTTGGCGGGCGCCGGTGACCACTGCCAGGACGGGCAGCATCAGGGCGAGCACCGTCCAGGGCAGGGCGTCGGTGCCCAGGCGGCCCAGCACCAGGCCGCCGACCACGCCGCCGCCCGCCATCGCGGCGTTCCACAGGGTGACCAGCACCGCCTGGGCGGCGTCCGCCCGCTCGCCGCCCGCGTCGCCGACGGCGGTCTGCAGCAGGGTCGGGGCGCCGCCCCAGCCCAGGCCCCAGAGCGCGGCGGCGGTGTACACCAGCGGTGTGCTGTGCGACCAGAGGCCGAGCAGGCCCGCGGTCAGGGCGACCAGCAGCGCGCCGCCGATCGTCAACTGCCGTAGCCGGCGGTGGATGTGGGCACCGGTGAACCAGATGCTCGCCAGCGAGGCCAGGCCGAAGACCAGCAGCACGGTGTCGGTCGCGTCGCCGAGGCCGGTCCGGTCGAGGAAGGGCGCGATGTAGGTGAACAGGATGGTGTGGGCGAGCACGAAGAGCACCGTCACGGTGAGCACCGGCGCCACCCCGGGCACGGTGAGCGCGCTCCGCACCGGGGCGCGCTCACCGGCGGGTTGTCCGGGCTGGTCCGGCAGCAGGGCCGCGATCCAGCCGATCACGCCGAGCGCCAGTGCCGTCATGGCCAGGAAGGGCACCCACCAGGCGAGCGCCTGGCCGAGGAAGGTGCCGACCGGCACTCCCAGCGACAACGCCACCGGTACGCCCGCCATCGCCACGGCCATGGCCCGGCCCTGCTGTTCGACCGGCACCAGCCGGCGCGCGTACCCGGCCAGCAGCGCCCAGGCGAGGCCGGCCGCGACGCCCGCGAGGAAGCGGGCGGCCAGGGTGAGCGGGTAGTTCGTGGAGGCCGCGGTGACGGTGTTGGCGGCGGCGAAGCCGGCCATCGCGGTGAGCAGCAGCCGCTTGCGGCCCCAGCCGGCGGTGGCCGCGGTGAGCGGGATCGCGGTGGCGGCGGTCCCGAGCGCGTAGACGGTGACGGTCTGCCCGGCGGCCGACTCGCTGACGCCGAGGGCCCCGCTCATCCCGGGCAGCACGCCGGCGGGCAGGGTCTCGGTGAGCGCGGTGACGAAGACGGCGGTGGCCAGGGCGAGCAGGGCGGGCAGCGGGAAACCGTTGCGGATTGCGGGAGTCGGGAGCTGTGTGGTCGCCATGGGAACCATGCTCGATCCTCACACTGATGTCAGGTTCAAGCACGGTTCCCACCGGCGTCACCTCAGCGGCGGAAGTAGCCGTCGAAGTTCTTGGAGAACTCCCGGCCGCCGAACTGGTCCCAGTTGACGGACCAGGTCATCAGCCCGCGCAGGTTCGGCTGGGCGCCCGAACGCGGCACGTACGAACCGCAGTTGGCCAGCTTGGTGAGGCAGTCCAGGGCCTTGTTCACCTCGGCCGGGGCGACGTAGCCGTTGCCGGCGTTGGTGGTGGCCGGCATGCCGATGGCCACCTTGGAGGCGGGCAGCGGCGGGAACATGTTGTTCGTGTTGCCCGCCACCGGGAAGCCGTTGAGCAGCAGGTCGGTCATCGCGACGTGGAAGTCGGCGCCGCCCATCGAGTGGTACTGGTTGTCCAGGCCCATGATGGAGCCGGAGTTGTAGTCCTGGACGTGCAGCAGGGTGAGGTCGTCGCGCAGCGCGTAGATGACCGGCAGGTACGCCCCGGCGCGCGGGTCCTGGCCGCCCCAGGGGCCGGAACCGTAGTACTGGTAGCCGAGTTGGACGAAGAAGGTCTCCGGCGCCATGGTCAGCACGAAGCCCGGGCCGTACTTGGCCTTGAGGGTCTTCAGCGCGGAGATCAGGTTGACGATGACCGGGCTGGTCGGGTTCTTGAAGTCGTTGTCACCGGTGTTGAGGGAGAGCGAGTGCCCCTCGAAGTCGATGTCCAGGCCGTCCAGGCCCCACTTGTCGATGATCGCCGAGACCGAGCTGACGAAGGTGTCGCGGGCGGCGGCGGTGGTCAGCTGGACCTGGCCGTTCTGGCCGCCGATCGAGATCAGCACCTTCTTGCCCTGAGCCCGCTTGGCGGCGATGGCGGCCTTGAAGTCGGCGTCGGACTCCACGGTCGGGCAGTCGGTGACGGAGCAGCGGTTGAACCGGATGTCGCCGGAGGTGACGGAGGTGGGCTCGCCGAAGGAGAGGTCGATGAAGTCCCAGGAGTTCGGGACGTCGGCCATCCGGGTGTAGCCGGCGCCGTTGGCGAAGCTGGCGTGCAGGTAGCCGACCAGGGCGTGGCTGCCGGGCGGCGGCGGGGTGGTCGGGGTGCCGGTGGGCGTGCCCGTCGGCGTCCCGGTCGGGGTCCCGGTGGGCGTTCCCGTCGGGGTTCCGGTCGGCGTTCCCGTCGGGGTGCCGGTGGGCGTCGGCGTCGGGCTGGGGGCGCCCGGCCCGTCCAGCGAGACGTCGTCCGCGTAGTAGGTGCCCTGGCCGTACCAGCCGTGGGTGTAGACGGTGGCGCTGGTCTGGGTGGCGCCGGTGGTGAAGCTGACGCTGAGCTTCTGGTAGCCGCCGCCGGTGCCGGGGGTCCAGGTGCTGGGGCCGCCGCCGTCGACGCCCAGGTAGACGTACGAGCCGTTGACGTACGCGCTGAGCGTGTAGGTGGTGCTGGGGGCGACGGTGACGGTCTGGCCGCACTGGGCGGTGTCGCCCGCGGTGGCCGCGGCGGCGAGGGCGTAGCCGCCGCCGTGCACCGGGCTGGTGACGACGCTGCCGGAGTTGCCGGTGCAGCTCCAGGGGCCGAGCGAGCCGGATTCGAAGCCGCCGTTGACCAGGAACTCGCCGGCCGAGGCGGCGGGCGCCAGGCCCAGGGTGACACCGACCAGGGTGGCCGCGGCGACGGCGGAGGCGGCGCCGGCGGCGAGCAGGGTGCGGGACTGCTTCCGGCGGGCGGGGGCGGGTGCGGGTGTGGTTCTGCGCATGCGGGGGCTCCTGCGATGGCGCGGTCGTGGGGGACGTCCGAGGGCACGCCGGAGCACGCGCCAGTGGGGGGGAACGGCCCGGCCTGGCACCCAAGTTGGACTAGACCACTGAAGTGGATTCGGCACTGCGGTGTCAATGGTCCAGACCGGTCCGCGACCTACGCACCGACCGCCCGGCAGCCCCGACGGGCCGCCCCGGTTGCCGGGGGTGACACCCCGTCGAAGGATGGAGGGGTGACCCCGCCCGGCTACCTCCGCTACCCCCACCTGCACGGCGGGCTGCTCGCCTTCACCGCCGAGGACGACGTCTGGATCGCCCCGCTGGACGCCGACGGCGCCACCGGCCGGGCCTGGCGGGTCAGCTGCGACCGCACCCGCGTCAGCCACCCCCGCTTCTCCCCCGACGGCCGCACCCTCGCCTGGACCAGCTGGCTGAACCTGACCCCCGAGGTGTGGACCGCCCCCGTCGAGGGCGGCGAGGCCGAACGGCTCAGCCACTGGGGCAGCCAGGACACCCGGGTGCGCGGCTGGCTGCCGGACGGCGAAGTACTCGCCGTCACCTCCTACCACGAGCCGTTCGGCCACTACACCTGGGCGCACGCCCTGCCGCCCGACGGCTCCCCCGGCCACCGGATGCCCTGGGGCCCCGTCGGCGACGCCCAGATGAGCCGCGAACGCACCGTGCTGCTCACCGGCGCCGCCCCGCACGAACCCGCCGCCTGGAAGCGCTACCGGGGCGGCGCCACCGGCCGGCTCTGGGCGGACGGCGAACAGATCCTCGCCGACCACCCCGGCCACCTCGCCTCACCCATGCCCGTCGCCGGGCGGATCGCCTTCCTCTCCGACCACGAGGGCATCGGCAACGTCTACTCCTGCCGCCCCGACGGCACCGACCTGCGCCGGCACACCGACCACGCCTCCTACTACGCCCGCGAGGCCGCCACCGACGGCACCCGGATCGTCTACCAGCACGCCGGCGACCTCTGGCTGCTGGACAGCCTGGACGCCCCCGCCCCCCGCCGGCTCGCCGTCCCGCTCGGCGGCGCCCGGGCCGGCCGCCGCCCGTACCAGGTCGGCGCCGCCGCCCAGGTCAAGGACCTGGCCTGCGACCAGAGCGGCCGGGCCGGGGTGATCACCGTGCGCGGCAGCCAGTACTGGCTCACCCACAAGGACGGCCCGGCCCGCGCGCTCGCCGACACCCCCGGGGTGCGGACCCGGCTGCCGGTGATCCTCGGACACACCGGCGAGGCCGCCTGGATCACCGACGCCGAGGGCGCCGACGCGATCGAGGTGATGCCGCTGCCGGGGCACGAGGAGACCGAGAAGCACCGCCACCGGGTGCTCGCCGCCGACCGGATCGGCCGCGTCCTGGAACTCACCGCCTCCCCCGACGGCGCCCACCTCGCCGTCGCCGCCTCCGACGGGCGGCTGCTGCTGGTCGCCGCCGACGACGGCGCCGTCCGCGAACTCGCCGCCTCCGGCTACGGGCCGGTCTCCAGCGCCCGCTTCTCCCCCGACTCGCACTGGATCGCCTGGTCCCAGCCGGTGGCCGGGCGCTCGCTGCGCCGGATCCGGCTCACCCGCACCGAAGCACCCGGGCCGGTCACCGAAGTCACCGACGGCCGCTTCGAGGACGAGCAGCCGGTGTTCACCCGGGACGGCCGCTACCTGGCCTTCCTGTCCTGGCGCGGCTTCGACCCCGTCCACGACGTGCACACCGGCGACCTCTCCTTCCCGCTCGGCTGCCGCCCCTACCTCGTCCCGCTCACCGCCGACACGCCGTCCCCGTTCGCCGCGCCCGCCGAGGACGGCGCCCCGCGCGGCGACGGCGGCGGCGACGGCACCGTCCTCGTCGACCCGCAGGGCATCGGCGAGCGGCTGCTCCAGTTCCCGGTGATCGCCTCCAAGTACTCGGCCACCGACGCGGTGCGCGGCGGCCTGATCTGGCTGCGCTGGCCGATCTCCGGCACCCTCGGGCAGACCTTCGCCAGCCCCGACGACACCTCCGGCCGCCCCTCGCTGGAGTACTTCGACCTCGCCCGGGGCACCCGCACCACCCTGGTCGACAAGCTGGACGGCTACGCCGTCTCCGGGGACGGCGGCTCCATCGCGGTCTACTCGGCCGGGACCCTGCGGATCGTCCCGGTCACCGGCGGCGCCGGCAGCACCGTCGACCTGCGACGGATCACCCACACCGTGCACCCCGCCGCCGAATGGCGCCAGGCCTACCACGAGGCCTCCCGGATCGTCCGGGACCAGTTCTGGGACGAGCGGATGTCCGGCCTGGACTGGCCCGCCCTGACCGCCCAGTACGAGCCGCTGCTGGAGCGGGTCTGCTCACCCGACGACTTCGCCGACCTGCTGCGCGAACTCCTCGGCGAACTCGGCACCTCGCACGCCTACGTCACCCCGTCCCGGCGCGCCGAAGGCCCCTCGCTCGGCCAGCAGCCGCTCGGCCTGCTCGGCGCCAACGCCCACCGCTCCCCCGACGGGCGCTGGCTGGTCGAACGGGTGCTGCCCGGCGAGACCTCCGACCCGCGCGCCCGCGCCCCGCTCGCCGCCCAGGGCGTCCGGGACGGCGACGAACTGCTCGCCGTCGGCGGCCGCCCGGTGGACCCGGTGCGCGGCCCGCTGCCACTGCTGGCCGGCACCGGCGGCACCACCGTCGAACTGGCCCTGCGCGGCAGCCCCAACGGCCCGGTACGGCGGATCACCGTCACCCCGCTGACCGACGAACGGGCCGTCCGCTACCAGGACTGGGTGGCCAAACGCCGCCTCCTGGTCCGGGAGTTCAGCGACGGCCGGTGCGGCTACCTGCACATCCCGGACCTCGGCGGCTCCGGCTGGGCGCAGTTCAACCGCGACCTGCGGCGCGAACTGGACAAGCCCGCACTCGTCCTGGACGTGCGCGGCAACGCCGGCGGCAACGTCTCCGAACTCGTCCTGGAGAAACTCACCCGGCACGTCCTCGCCTGGGACTTCGGCCGGGACCGCCAGCCGGTCCGCTGGCCCCGGCACGCACTGCGCGGCCCGCTCGTGGCGCTCGCCGACGAGGCGACCAGCTCTGACGGCGACGTGGTCATCGCGGCGATCAAACTGCTCGGCCTCGGCCCCGTCGTCGGCAACCGGACCTGGGGCGGGGTCGTCGGGATGACCGGGCGGCACACCCTCGGCGACGGCACCCGGATCTCGGTGCCCAAGAACGCCTCCTGGTTCGAAGGCGGACTCGGCTGGTCGGTGGAGAACCACGGCGTCGAACCGGACGTGCACGTGCTGCGCACCCCGCGCGACTGGGCCCGCGGGCGCCACCCCGAGCTGGTCGCCGCCGTCCAGCTCGCGCTGGACCTGCTGGAGGACGCGCCCGCCGCGGCGCCCCCGCCGGAGGACACCCCCAGGCCGGACCTGCGGCGCCCGCCGCTGCCGCCGCGGGCGCGGTGACGGGGGGCTCGGGGGCTGGTGGGGTCTCCCGGGCTTTCTCAGCCCCAGGGGTCGCCCTCGGCCGTCATGTTCTCGGCCGCGCGCCGGTCGGCCTCCTCCTGGACAGCACGGGCACGCCGCTCCGACTCGCGGGCCTCCTGGGTCTCGCGGGCCCGCTCGATCTCCGGGCTGTACGCGTCCGCGGCCTCGTCGTGGGCGATGGCGGCACGCTCGGCGGCGTCCTGCCCGGTCGCCTCGTGCGCCTTGTGGCGGAACCTGTCGAAGATGCCCATGACTCCTCCTCCGAACGGATACCGGGCTTCCCCCACTCTCACACCGGGCACCCGGAGCCGCACGTTGAGCCTTTGGTCCCTGGTGAACGCGCCCAACGGCCGTGGCGCGGAGGCGGCCGCCCGGCGCAGATTGGAGCCGTCGGCCGAACTGACGCCACCGTCTGGAGCCCACCGTGACCGTCGTACCTTCCGCCCGCCAAGCCCGGCGCACCACCGAGGACCCCCACGACGGGCCGCGCCGGCGGGTCGGGCCGCTGGCCGCGCTGGACGGGCGACTGCCCGGCGCCCACGACCTGCTGCTGATGCAGTGCCCCAGTTCGCTGCACCCGCTGGCGGGCGGCGAGCTGCCGGACTGGGCGCGGGCCGTCCTGCGCGTGCACCCGTGGGTGACGGTCGGCCGGGCCCCCTCCCTGGTCGGCACCCCGGCGGACGTCCCACACCCGCAACGCTGCACCCGGGACCCGGAGGCCGCGCCCGAACAGTGGATCCCGGTGATCGTGCGCGGCCCCCGCCCCGGGCAGCGGCTGGACGCCCTGGCGCCCTGGGCCGCAGTCGCCCGGACACTGCGCCCCGAGCAGCTGGCCGGGCGGTGCGGGCGGCTGGACCCCGAACGGGTCGCCGGAATCCCGGCGCTGGCCCTGCTGCCGGCGGTCGGCCGGATCGTCGCGGACCACCGGCTGTCCTGGGGCCCGATCGGCGCGGTCGGCTACGAACTGGGCACCGGCGTACCGGTCGCCGGGCCGCTCAGCCCGCTGCGACTGGTCCTGCGCACCCCGCACCCGATCAGCCGCCGGGACGCCCTGCAACTGCGGCGGGCGCTCAGCAGGCTGCCGGTCCCGGTCCAGGCCGAACTGGAGACCCGCTACGGCTCGGTCCAGCTCGCCGAGTACGCGGCCTCGCCGTACACCCTCACCCTGCTGACGCCGGACGGGCCCCGGGAGGTCCGCGACCCGTGGTTCCCACGCGGCCCGTTCGTCTGAGCTGTCCGCCACATCAGTTGGGCCGGTTGGGCGGCCGGGACGCCGCCGGGATGCGGAGTCCGGCCATCGCCCCGAACGGCTGGTTCGCCCGGTAGCCCGCCGACCAGGCGACGCCCCACCGGGCGCAGTTCGGGCAGTTCCACGTCCGTCCGGCCGCGTTGGCGTCGTTGAGCAGATCGACCGGGGCGCAGCAGTCCGGTGCGGGACAGGCGGGAGGGTCGGTCATCGGCGGCGGTCCCGGCCGAGTCGCCGCCGGGTGGCCCGCCGGATGAGGGGCATCGTGCCAGGGCTGCTTCAGACGTTGGACTACGCGCGGGCCATCCCGGCGGGGGCAGTCCGCCGAGGCAGCATCACGCAGGACCAAGCCGAGGAGCGGGTCGCCTACCTCGCGCTCCGACAGGCGAACTTGCGCCGGGAGGCCCCTCCACTGATCCACGCAGTTCTGGATGAGAGCCGCATCCGACGGCCGGTCGGCGGAAAGTCCATCACGGCTGCCCAGCCCGACGAGCTTGCAGCCTTCGTCCGGACGCCCAACACCGTTCTCCAGGTGGCTCCGTACGCCATAGGCGAGGAACGAGCGTTCGACCTCCCGGTCAACATCATCACCCTTCCGGACCGATCGCTGATGTCCTACGCCGAATCAGCGCAGCAAGGGCACCTGGAACGGGACAGCGGCGCAGTACCGCCGATCCTCACGGCCTACCATCAGCTACAGGCCCTCGCACTCTCACAAGCCGAGTCCGTGGCCACGGCTTTCGGCGTTCTTCGGACCTGCGTTCCACAGCCGCAGCAGAGCCGCGGGCATCCAGAACGTCCATGCTGAAACGCGCCCTTGACGCTCCGCCATGTCACGCGAAACGGTGGCGTGCAAAACCGCGCAACCGACTTGGCACGGGAGGGCGCCATGACCCTACGGTTCGGCGGGATCGACCCCAACACCGGCAAGGACGAGAGCCCGATGGTGTGGGTGGACGACGAGGAGAAGGAGCTGGTCCTCCAGGGCTGGAAGCCCGGCGGGCCCCTGCTGACGAAGATCGGCAGCACGGAGTGGGTACCCGGCCACTCCGCTGGTATCCCCGACCACGAGAAACGTGACCCGCATCCCGCTGCGTATGGCGGGGATCATCAGGAAGGCGCTCGACGATGCAGAACGTGCCGGACTTCTCGGCGATGCTGAGGCAGGCCCGCAGGTCGGCGGTCCATCTGGAGCTGAGGGATAGCTACGGGATCGCCGGCGAGGTGGAGGAATTCGCGGAGTTCCTGCGCACTGGCCACGTCGACACCGACCCGGAATCCGAAGGGTGGTCCGGCTGGGTTGCGCAGATCCGGGAAGCAGTCGCGGGGGGGGGGGGGGGGGGGCGCGGGGGGCTCGGGTGGGGGGCGGGCGCCCACTGCGAAGAGCTCGCGACTGCCCGTCGGGTCGAGTCGCT
>NZ_JBHWIJ010000124.1:15767-22841 GCF_042732255.1 Kitasatospora sp. NPDC059803
GGGGGGCCGGGTTGGTTGGCCAATACCGGGAACGCTGCCGCCGGGGGGGTGTCCTTACCCGGCGGGCGCATCGTCTCCGAGCCGGTCACCGACTACATCCGGTACGAGCATGCCGGAACGGTCGTGAACCTGGCGGCCGGCGAGCAGGTGCGCTGGCTGCCGCGCCGTCAGGCGTCGGATATCGCCCTGCCCGGTAACGACTTCTGGCTGTTCGACGAAACCGTGGTTCGCTTCAACCACTTCACCGGCGACGGCGGTTCTGCCGGTCCCACGCTCACCGACGACCCTGCAGTGGCCAAACTCTGCGCCGTCGCTTTCGAGGCTGTCTGGGAGCGCGGCATCCCGCACGAGAAGTACACCGTCTGACCCACCTGCCAGCTCATGCCCGTCTCCCCGTCCTCCAGTGCCCAAGAGGCCCGTCTGGCCGTCGCCGCGCGGCTGCGCGAGATCATGCTGGACGCCGGACTCCTGGGGCAGGAGCTGGCGACCCTGTGCGGGTGGAACGGCGCGAAGACCTCCCGCATCATCAACGCCAAGACCGCGCCATCCGACAAGGACATCCGAGCGTGGTGCCGAGCCTGCGGGGCGGACGACCAGGCCGAGGATCTGATCGCCGCCAACCGCGCGGTGGACTCCATGTATGTCGAGTGGCGCAGGCTCACCCGCACCGGCCTTCGCATGCTGCAGGAATCAGCGGTACCGCTCTACGAGCGCACGCGACACTTCCGCGCCTATTCCTCAACGTGTGGCACCAGCTTCTCAGCGATCCGGCCGCGCACGAGGCATTCGCCGTCCGGCACGGCGGACGCAAGCTGACGCACGTCGAGAGCGTGGGCGTCGGCTTCATCTCCTGGGTGGGCGCGTACGAGGAGGCGTACGGCCCCCTGCCGGAGATCTGGTTCACCGACGCCGACGACACGGTCAACACCGTGGCCCTGGCCCGCTACCGCGAGACGGGCGAGGTCTGGGCCGAGTGGGACTGCTCGCCCGCGCCCGGCGACGGCGACGACCTGGCCCCAGCGGCGACCACCCGGTGATCACCGCACCGTCCGACGGAGCGTCCCGGCCGACTGCCGGGGCGCTCCGCCTCACCGAGGCCCGGACGGAACACCCGGCCGGCGTGGACGTGAGCGGTTATCTCCCCGCCATGCAGCAGTACTGCCCGTTCCTCCGGCCATCCGCAGCGCGCGGTATGACCGGGTGGACCGTTTACGAGATCTCGCCTGACACTCGCCGGTACGCCGTCGAAGCCGAACTGTTCTACGCGGGCGTACAGGCTGCCGAGTGGATTCGCCCCCTGATGGCCCGACCATTCGGCGCGCTGGCCTGCGAGAACGTGGTGCTGATCGGGCAGTGCGCCGACGCCGACCACCGCGAGCTGCTGGCCTGGCCGCACTGGGCCTTGAAGAACCTCTACGGGCCGGTCGGCGTGATGTTCGGCAAGTTCGTCCAAGGGGCTGCCGAGACCAGCAGGGCCGGGCACGACATCCCGCCGGCCCCGTTCTCGTTCCTCCCGGTGCGCGCGGCCGTCCGCCTCCTGGACCCGAAGCTCCTGACCAGCACACCCGATCTCGCGGCGGCGGTGGGCGGGGCCGTTGACGACGGCCACGACGTGTTCGAGCACATCCCTTGCGAGTGGAAGGCAGTAAGAGAATGGGCGAGTTCACTCCCGAGGCCGCCGAAGCGCTGAAGGCCGCAGAGGCCGTATGCGGGCCGCTGGAACTGGAGGAGATCAGCAACCGGCGGGGCTCGTCGGTCTGGAAGGCGACCGGGCCGCGAGGCCGCGCGAGCATCAAGCTCGGCGCCGGTGAGGCCGCCGAGGTCACCGCGCGAGAAGCCTCCGTGCTGGACCGGCTCCCCGGCTACACCGTGACCGCCGGCCGTTTCGACAACGGCGTCTGGTTCGTCACCCCATGGCTGGCCGGACCATCCACCTGGCAGGCCTTCCGTCCCGTGCGCAAGGGCGAAGGAGGGCGGGGCCAAGCCCTTGCCGCTGCGGTCGGGCTGTGCCGCGCCGTGGCCGTCCTCCACGCCGACGGATGGGTGCACGGCGACCTCCAGCCCCAGCACGGCGTCCACGGTGATGACGGAACCGTGCGCCTCCTCGACTTCGCCTGGTCCCGGAAGGTCGGCACCACTCCCTGGAAGACCTTCGACGGCACGATGGTCCACCTCACCGCCCCCGAACTGGCCGCCCGGATCATCACCGGACCCCAACCCGTCGACACGACACAGGCCGCCGACGTCTACGCCCTCGCCGGCACCCTGTGGACCTGTGCCACGGGCAACTGGCCGCTGGACTACGAGGCCGCCGGACTCGGCCGGGGCACGCCGGTCGAGGTGATTCGCGAGGCCATCGCCGCCAGAGCCGTCCCGATGTCCTCCCGGGTGCCCTGGCCCGCACTCCAGGCCCGGCTGCGGTTCGTCCTGCTGGCCGGGCCCGACGACCGGCCGACCGCCGCCGAGTTGACCACCATGGTGCAGGCGGTGGGCGAGTGATCGTACTGCGCGAGCTGACCCGCAACGACGCCACCGCCCTCCAGCGGATCTACAGCCCGGAATCGACCAGGTTCCTCCAGCGAGGGCCGATGGACGCCGCCGAAGCCCGCAGCGCCGCACGCGACGCAGTGGCCTCCGCCGCTCAATCCCCGCGCACGCTCTACACCCTGGGCCTCGACTTCGACGGCGACCTGCTCGGGATCATCAAGCTCCTCCTGGACCGCCCCGTCGCCACACTCGGCTACATCCTGCGCGCGGACACCTGGGGGAAGGGGCACGCCACGGAGGCGGTCCTCAGGATTCTCGCCCTGGGCTTCGGCCACCTCGGGCTGCCCGAGATCCACGCCAAGCACCATCCGGACAACCCGGCCTCCGGTCGCGTCCTCCTCAAGGCAGGGTTCGTCCCGACCGGCGAGCACGCCGGATTCACCACCTACGCCATCCGGCCGCCCCAAACAGCGAGCGACCTCCGATCACGCACCCAAGGCCCCACTACCCGAGGCGGGTAGTGGGGCCTCCGTTCTGCCCGGCGAGGGTGACCGCCGGATGCCGACGCCGGGCGCGTCCGGCTCCTCGATCTGCTTGGGGCTGTGGCGAGTTGTCCGGTCGGGGGGTAGGCTCCGGCAGCACTTGGTAGGTGGGTGAACGGCCAAGAGCGGAGGCGGGTTTGACGTCCTTCGGGCGCACGTTGCGGCTGCTGCGTCGGCGGGCGGGTATGTCCCAGCCGAGGCTGGCGGCGACGGTGTTCGTGTCCCAGTCGACCATCAGTAGGTTCGAGTCGGGCGACCGGATGCCGGATCCGGCGCTGGCCCGGTTGATCGATGGGGCGCTGGGGGCGGGAGGCGCGCTGTCCGGCCTGATTCCGGCTGATCCTGATCGGGCCGGCTTCCAGGCCCGCAGGCCGGGTCTGGTGGACCGGGCGGTGATCGTCGAGGCGGAGTCGGGGCTGGTCCAGTTGCGGAAGCTGGAGGACATCTCCTCCTCCGCGGATGTGACTCCGATGGTGGCGGCGCGGGCCGAGTTGGCCGTCCAGGCGGCCAAGGACGCGCCGTACGCCCTGCGGGCTCCGGCGATCGGTGCGGCCGCCATGGGGACCGCGTACCTCGGATGGTGCCACTTCGTGGCCGGGCGGTACGCGGCGGCGGAGCAGGCGCTGGACCGCGCGGCGGCGCAGCAGAGCGCGGCCAGGGCCGAGATCGACGTCCTCCGTGCGGCCCGCAGCCCGGGCGCGCGACCGGCGCCGTGCTGTTCACGTGTTCCCATGGTCGTTTCCCCCGATCCTCCCCGCGCGGCCCTGACGCTTGAGCGGGGAATTGTCCGGAACCTTCATGCGCGATACCTTCTGCGCCGTGGGCTCACGGTAGGCAGGATCCCGGACGGCCATAAGGTCGGCAGGCGGATCGGAATACTATTCCGCGCCGATTCCGCGCCGAGTTGACGACCGATCAGAGGCCGGTGGAGGCCCCGCCACCCGAGGGAGCGGGCAGCGGGGCCTGGGGCGTCAGCCGGTGATACTGGGGGTGCCCGTTTCCAGGTGGCCGGTGAAGCGCTGGGACCAGGTGCTGTCGGCGTCGACCGTCACCGTGAAGTCGTACCAGCCGTTGTTGTAGGCCGCGGCGTTGAAGAAGTCGGTGACGTTGCCGCCGGCGGGGACCTGGTACGTCCAGGGGCCGTCCGTGCGGTAGTTGTTCGACGCGATCGTGAAGGTCATGGGCGTCGCACCGGAGTTGGCGAGCTTGAAGTAGACGGCGAGCTTGCCGGTGCCCGGCTCGACCGCGTACGACGCCGTGACGGCCGCGTTCTTGCCGGCCTTGGTGGCGTCGCCCTTGAAGCGGCGCAGGAAGCGGTTGGGGCCGACGACCGTCAGGTCGTAGGGGCCGCCGCCGAAGTTGGTGCCGCAGTTGAAGAAGTCGCTGGTGGTGCCGCCCGGGTCGACGGTGTACTGCCAGGGGCCGCCGCTGCGGTAGGCGTTGGCGTAGGCGGCGAAGTGGGCGGACTTCGCCGCCCCCGTGCCCCCGTTGTCCATCGCGATCCAGACCTTCATGACCCCGCCGGAGCCGAACTCCAGGTGGTCCAGGTTGGCGTTCGGCTGGTACGGCAGGGCGCGGGCCGGCCGGGTGCCGGTCTCCTGGATCGGGAGCTGGTTGTTGACCGGGGCCGGGTTGGGCAGCGGGCCGCACGCCGACAGGCCGATGGTCTGCGAGGTGTCGGGCAGCCCGGGCAGGCCGTAGACCGGGTTGGCGAAGTCGAACGCGCTGGTCAGGTCGCCGCAGACGCGTCGGCGCCAGTCGCTGATGTTCCGGCATTGCGCGGGCGTGCCGAGGGCGGCGGTCCAGGTCTCCAGGAAGCGCAGCACGGAGGTGTGGTCGAAGGTCTCGGAGTTGACCCAGCCGCCGCGGGTCCAGGGCGAGACGGCGATCATCGGGACGCGGAAGCCGAGGCCGATGTTGGTGCCGTTGTAGAACTCGCCCGGGGTGCCGGCCGGGGCGGCCGGCGGCGGGACGTGGTCGAAGAAGCCGTCGTTCTCGTCGTAGTTGATGAACAGGACGGACGAGTTGAAGACGTTCGGGTCGGCGTTCAGCGCGTCGATCACCAGGTGGACGAAGTGCGCGCCGTCGGCGGGGGTGGCGTACGGGTGTTCGGAGGAGGCCTGGTCGGGGACGATCCAGGAGACCTGCGGGAGGGTGCCGTTCAGCACGTCGGCCTTGATCGCGGCGGCGATGTCGTCCGGGGTCCTGCCGGTGGCCTTGGGCACCGAGCCCATGCCCTTGACGGCCAGCGGGCTGCCGGCCGGGGCGCCGGAGAACTGGGTGAAGTACGCGAGGGCGTTGTCGCCGTAGTTGTCGGCGGCGTTCTGGTAGACCTTCCAGCTGACGCCGGCGCTCTCCAGTGCCTCCGCGTAGGTCTGCCAGCGCAGGCCCTTCTCGTCGCCGCCGTCGTACGCGGGGCCGCCGGCGCTGCCGGCCGGGTCGATCTGGCCGGACCAGTGGTAGGTGCGGTTGGGGCCGGTCGCGCTGAGCACGGAGCAGTGGTAGGCGTCGCAGATGGTCCAGTTCTCGGCCAGCGCGTAGTGGAACGGGATGTCCTGGCGGGTGAGGAAGCCGAGGGTGCGGACGTTGCCCTTGGCGGCGACCCAGGAGTCCATCTTGCCGCTGTTCCAGGCCTTGTGCTGATCGCTCCAGCCGTGGCTGAGGTCGCCGTTGCATTGGGCGAGGCGCTCGGGGTCTGCGCCGCCGGCCGGCTTGGTCTGGCTGAACTGCCACGGGTACTGGCGGCCGAGCAGGCCGTTGGGCTGGTTGAAGACGCTGTAGCCGCCGGCTATCTGGATGGCGCTGCGGTCGGCGAAGCCGCGCACCCCGCGCAGGGTGCCGAAGTAGTGGTCGAAGCTGCGGTTCTCCTGCATCAGGATCACCACGTGCTGCACGTCGTTGATGGTGCCGGTCTGCTGGAGCGTGGCGGTGGAGGCCACCGCGGGTGCGCCGGGGGCGGCCCCTGCGGCGCTGGTGCCGGCCACGGCGAGTCCCGCCGCGGCGGCACCGGACAGCGTGACGAACTTCCTACGACTCAGCTCGGCCATCAGCCCGGCCCGTCCCTTCACTGGCGATCTGGCGATGTTGTGTACACAAGTCGGGGCTCATCGATCGCGCAGCATCTTCCACCCCGGCCGGAGGCGCCCACCAGATGCGCGCGGCAGGGTTGGCGGACTGTTCGTCCGGGTGTCACCGAGCGACGCCGGGCTGAACGGGCGGCGGAAACGGCGGGGAGGGACGGAGCGGGCGGCTGGTCAGCGGTCCTTGACCTCGATTCCCAGCGCGTGGGCGAACTGCGGTGCCAGCTCCAGCAGTTGGGTGGAGCTGATGACCGCGCCGCGCAGCCCCTGGTGGCCGTCCGCGAGGCCCAGCCGGGCGGCCCCGCGCAGGTCGGTCTTCTTCAGGGTGGCGCCGCGCAGCCGGACCTCCTCCAGCGTGGAGCCGGGGAAGGACACCTCGGTCAGCTTGGCCTCGCCGAAGTCCACGTCGCGCAGCAGGCAGTCCTCGAACACGACGTCCCGCAGCACGGCCGCCCGCAGGTTGACCGCCTCCAGCTTGCAGCCGCGGAACACCACCCGGCGCAGCGCCGAGCCGTATCCGGCGACCCCGGCCAGCACGCCGCCGACGAAGGCGCTGTCCTGCCACTCGGTGTCGCTCAGGTCGCAGGCCACCCAGCGGCCGGCCTGCACCCAGACCTCGTTGAACCGGGCCTGGCGCAGCTTGACCCCGCTGAGCGCGACCCCGGTGAAGGCGCATTCCAGGAACGCCGCCCCGGCCGCCGACTCGTCGGTGTGCTCGCCGCCGTCGAAGTGCGTGGTGTCGTACCGCTCGTCGCTGCGCAGCCGCCCGGCGTGGGGGCGGAGCAGGTCCGCGTACGGCAGGTCGGCGAGCTGGTCGGGGGCGGAACGCGGCATGGCGGTGGCACCTCACGGTCGGGGGCGAACGGGTCTCGCCCGCATGCTCGCACGCGGCACCGACAACGGTCGGGACGACGACCCGCCGGACGACCACCCACCGAAGGGCGACGACCTCCGGACGACGGCGC